>JAFLJW010000075.1 GCA_022712815.1 Pseudodesulfovibrio sp.
GTGTGCGACCAATTGTCCGAGCCGCTGCCTGACTGTCGTCAAGCAAAAGGCTCCCAAGCCTACGCCCGAACAGGAACAGGCAATGGCAGAGGCCAAGGAAAAAGGCGAAAAAGTCGTCAAGCCCAAGGCTCCGAAAAATCCGGCCAAATTCACATACGATTACAGTCTGTGCAGTCTGTGCGGCACGTGCATTGATGTTTGTCCGGTCAAATCCCTGAAGTTCTCTAATAACATCTATTGGGTCGCAACTTCCCGGAAGGAAATGAAACTTGATCTTCTCGCCCGGTTAAAGGAGCAGGCAACGGAACTGTCCGCCCAGGCTCCCAAAACCGAGGCCGAACCGGCCGCGGCAGGGAAGGAGGCTTAATATGGAAATCATGGCAAAAGTAGCGTTTTGCGTCTACACCATTGTCATTTTGGGTGGGTCCATACTCGCCGTTTCAAGCAGCAGTCTGGTTCGCGCTCTGGTGGGGCTTATCGCCACCCTGGTCGGCGTATCCGGGATGTATATGTTGCTGGCGACGCCGTTTTTGGCCTTCATGCAGATCCTCATCTATGTGGGCGCGGTCAGTGTTCTGATCTTTTTTGCGGTCATGCTGACCAGGGCTGAAAGTGGAGGAGACGAGGCAAAGTCCGCACCCATGCGGACCTATGTATATGGATTGGCAGCCACTCTGGCCCCTGCGGCCATTCTTGGCTGGTTGATTCTGACCAAGCCGGTCGCATCCGTGGCAATACCCGTTGAGGTCACCATCAAGGAACTCGGTGCCGGATTGCTCGGTTCATACTTCCTGCCTTTCGAGCTCATTTCGGTAATTCTGATGGTCGCCATGGCCGGAGCTGTGCTCCTGACCTGGGAGAAGAGAGGGAAGAAATAAATGAGTGCTCTGACCCTTTATCAAGTTGTGGCATTGATGCTTTTGTGCGCGGGCCTTTTCGGCCTGACCCAGCGCAGGAGCCTCGTTGGCATGTTGATCTCAGTGGAACTTATGCTCAACGGCGCGGGATTGTCCATCGTGGCAGCAGCGCAGTTGACGGATTACAACGCAATGCTTGGGCAGCTCGGAACCTTGTTCATCATGGGACTTGCCGCAGCCGAGGCTACGCTTGTACTGGCGATCATCGTTGTTGTTGCCAAGCGGTTCGGTTCCGCTCAAACCAGTGACATCACTACCCTGAAGGAATAGCTATGATGGATGGTGTAACTACATATAGTATGATTCTTCTGCCGGTGGTGACCACCCTGCTCGCACCGCTCTTCATCTACCTCTTGAGGAAAGATGAAGACAAACGCGAAGCAGTCAGTTTCATCAGTGCGGCATTGACCTTTGGTTTCGTGGCCTGGATGATTCCGAAAGTACTGGCCGGAGAAGTCCTGTATTATCAGGTGACCACGATCATGCCGGGCATTACCATTGCCTTTTCGGCCGATGGCCTGAGTATGGTTTTTGGTCTTATCGCGCCGTTCCTTTGGTTCTTCGTAACAAGCTACAATGTTGGCTACATGCGAGGACTGAACGAGCACGCTCAAACCAGATATTACATCTGTTTTGCGGTCGCCATTTTTGGTGCCATAGGTGTGGCCTTTGCAGCCAACGTGTTCACGCTCTATCTCTTCTACGAGATCATTACCGTGTTCACATATCCTCTGGTTTATCACCATGAAGATGCGGATGCCAAGATGGGAGCACGCAAGTACGTCGTCTACCTGATGGGTACTTCCAAGCTCTTTTTGCTCCCGGCCATGGTCCTTACATACGTACTCGTCGGCAATCTGGACTTCCATCTGGCGGATATCGTCAACGGAATGTTCTCCGATGCAGTCGTGGCCGAGCATCCCAGATTGGTGGCTCTGACCTACTGGCTGTTCATCTTCGGTATCGGTAAGGCGGCTCTTATGCCGTTCCACAACTGGCTGCCTTCGGCAATGGTCGCACCGACTCCGGTTTCGGCTTTGCTGCACGCGGTGGCGGTTGTCAAGGCTGGTGTCTTCTGTGTTTGTCGTATCGTCCTGTCTGTTTTCGGCACCAAGACGGCGGGCTTTCTGACCCTGAGTCAGGTTTACGTTGGCACTCCGGGCACCTTTATCGGCGATCTCAGCCTTGGTCTGGGAACAGCATATATCGCGGCGTTCACGCTCGTTGTTGCCTCGCTGATCGCCTTGACCAAGGATGATATAAAGGCGCGGCTGGCTTATTCCACTGTTGCTCAGTTGTCGTACATCGTAATCGGTGTGACCATGCTGGTGGACTCAGCTATACAGGGTGGCGTGATGCACATTGCTCACCACGCTTTTTCCAAGATCACCCTGTTCATGGCGGCTGGTGCAATATACGTTGCCACGCACCTGAAAAAGATCAGTCTCATGGATGGTCTTGGACGCAGGATGCCGTGGACGTTTGGAGCGTTTGGTATAGCTTCCCTGTCAATGATCGGAATGCCGCCGGTCTGCGGTTTTGTTTCAAAATGGTACTTGGTCAACGGTACTTTGCAGGCTAACCAGATGCCGCTTCTTATCGCACTTCTTGCCAGTACGGCACTTAACGCCGGGTATTTCCTACCCATCGTGTACCGTGCCTTTTTCAAGACCGCTTCTCCGGAAGCCAATATTGAACAGTACAGCGAGGCTTCGAAGACAATGGTTGTGCCGCTGTGTATTACGGCTGCCATTTCAGTGTTCTTGGGTCTGTATCCGCAGACTTTCCTGAACTTCGTCAACGTTCTCGGCAAGTTCTAGGGGGATATATATGAGTCAAAATGGATTAGGCGGACTCCTCGCTAAATGGAGAGACAATTGGAAAACGTGGAGAATCATTTTCTTCGCCGTACTGATTGTGATGGTTGTTTTGAACTTCTTTATTCATTCACATCACGGACACTTCTGGCATCTTGATGAGATACCTGAGTTTTTTGCCGTATTTGGTATTATCGTCGGTTTGGCAATGGTCATCATCATGAAAAAGATCATCCAGCCGTTCATTGCCCGCGAGGAGGATTACTATGGAGATTAGTTTCTACCATCCCTCCATCGCTTTTCTGGCCATGGCCATGGTGGTGCCATTCATCCCCAAAGATCTGTGGCTGAACAAGGCATTCAGAGGGACTCTTGCCCTTATCGCTCCGCTTATTGCACTGGCCAGCATCATGACTGTCGTGCCCGGTACGTATGGGAGTCTTGAATACCTGGACCAGGCCCTGACACTTGGAAGGGTGGACAAACTGTCCATTGTTTTCGGTCAGGTTTTTGCGATCATAGCGGTCATCGGTACCATTTATGGCATGCACGTCGAGGATAAGGGGCACTACATTTGCGGCTCCCTCTACGTGGCTGGCGGATTCGGTTGCGTCTTTGCAGGCGATCTGCTGACGGTCTTCCTGTTCTGGGAACTGATGAGCATCGGCTCCACGTTCCTGATCTGGCAGGCCCGCACCAAAGAATCGGTCGGCGCAGGCTTCAGGTACTTCA
>JAFLJW010000449.1 GCA_022712815.1 Pseudodesulfovibrio sp.
GATGCCGCCACGTATATTCCTTGAAGTCGTGGGCCTTGCAAGTCGCGTTGCATGTAGGGCAAGGATATTCAGCTCCACGATCCGCTCCAATCTCCAGATGAAGCTCAGTCGGCGAATGGTCAGTATCAAGACGTTGGCTCATGACCCGCCATGGAGTCGTGAGCCCCAAACCCAAGGCAAAAACTTCTTCCGCAAGCATGGCAACTCTCCTTTTGGATGAGCTAACTGAGTTTCTATCTTGTGGTCAATTCCACACGAAACGTCGAAGAACCAAAAAAGTTCGCTACCGAGGGCAGGCCAGGAACAAGGCACAGCTTATGACTCTGTTTGGGTTGGCAAATCTTCTAATTGCCAAACGCCGTCTCCTTGAATTTTGCATTTAAGCTGCATCTTGAGACAGGGGAAACGAGTCCGTTAGCCCCCCAAAGGGGCAACTGCAAGCGACCGGTGAGAGGATACTTCTGCTCCTTTTCGTTGGACACAACAAAGCCCACGGCTGCGGATGACAGACGCGAGATCAATGTTCGTCGGGGTATGGGGTGGGTTGCCGAGCCGTGGTTATGGCTTGGCTAAATATGACATAATTATTATAGCATAATTACTAAAAACGTCAAAAGTTGGCAGAATGCTATAATTTCACACAGCTACTTCATCCTGCGCATAGTTCGGTAACAATGGAAGAATTTTGACAACGACAGATTTATAGGTATCTGCCGTTTGTCCGATAGCGGGTGAGAATAGGAGCTTTCAATTGTTACCACCTCTTTCTTGTCGTAATATCTGAACCCCGGTCAATGCTTTGAAACAATGTCTCAGTCCCCAGTTTCCAGTTTTTCAATGATTTCCTTGGCTCGTACCATTGCAGTCTGGTAGTCTGGCAGAATATTCTCTAGGCCGATAATACGCTTGGTATCCATAGAACGCAAAACATCACGGATACCCGGCGAAAGCTCCGCCAAAATAATCATAATGCCACTCTGGCGGGCTTTCTGAACCACGCCCTCCAAAGCCTCAATGGCAGTTGCATCAATATGGTAGACATGTCCCAACCGTATGATCAGCACTCTGGGAGTGTTTCTAGTGAACTGCATGGTATCAATGAACCTTTGGGCCATGCCAAAAAAGAACGGCCCGTTGATCTCGTACACCATTATATTTTCAAGCCTCTCCCCCTTGCGGTTCAGTACCTCTATATTCGTAGACAGTTCGCAGACGCCGCTTATCTCGCTCATGCGCTTCATGAATAACAAAGCGGATAGCACAACGCCAACCTGGACGGCCACAGTCAGGTCCACAAAGACGGTTAATCCAAAGGTGAGGAGCAGGACGGCAGAATCCATTTTTGGCGCGTGCAGCAGACGCTTGAACCGGTGCAGTTCACTCATGTCCCAAGCGACCACAATCAGTACAGCAGCCAAGCTCGCAAGTGGGATGTGATACAACAGCCCGGAGCAAATCATGAGAAAGGTGGCCAGTGTGGCGACATGAATCAACCCGGAAATAGGAGAGTAAGCCCCTGCCCGGATGTTGGTTGCGGTACGAGCGATTGCCCCGGTCGCCGGGATGCCGCCAAACAGACCTGAGGCGATGTTTGCTAGGCCCTGAGCCATTAATTCCATAGCGGAATTATGCCGACCGCCAGTCATGCCGTCAGCCACAACGGCACTCAGGAGTGACTCGATACCCGCCAACAAGGCAATTGTCAGGGCATCGGAAAACTCGGCCCGCACTAGGTTCATACTGAGGACAGGCATATGGAAATGTGGCAATTCTGCCGGGATACCTCCGAAGTGTGAGCCGATGGTCTCGACGGGTAACCCCAACATCCAGACTGCGGCCGTGGCGAAGGATATGCCTACGATATGTGCCGGCACCCGGGGAATGAAACGGCGAATAAGCAGCATCACCGCCAGCGTCCCCACGCTTAATGTCAGCGCGGTGCTGCTGAAAGTCGGCAGCGCATTGAAACAAGCCACCAGCCGGTCGAGAAAAGCGGATGGCTCATGGACCAAATTGAGTCCTAAGAAGTCTTTGATCTGGGTGGCGACGATCAGCAGGGCGATACCTGTGGTGAACCCGGTAATGACTGGGTAAGGGATGAATTTCAGGAATTGCCCAAAATTGAATAGCCCCATGAGAAAAAGTAGCAAGCCGGCCAAGAGCATGGCCACCACCAGCCCCTCGTAGCCGTGACGAACTATTATACTGCCTACGATGACCACGAACGCCCCGGTAGGCCCTCCTATCTGAAAACGGGAGCCACCAAGGCCGGAGATGATAAATCCAGCGACAAGGGCTGTAAATATTCCCTGTTCAGGGGTTGCACCTGCGGCAATTGCGAAAGCCATGGCCAAGGGCAACGCGACGATGCCAACTGTGACACCGGCCCATAGGTCATGGGCAAACAGTTTCGGCGAATAACCTCGCCGCAGGACACGCACAATCGCGGGAAGATAATCTGGACACAATGATTGGAAAAAACTCATTTTGAACACCATTGGTTGTTGTTACCGATGGGGCGCAGGCTGGTCCATTCAAACCAAATGGTCGGGCCATGTCTGGAGGCTCACAAGAAGGTAGTTAATAAAGCAGCCGCAAACTAGTCCTCTTCTCAGGTTATGTCACCCCCCCTTATTTCCAATAAAATACGCCTGTGGCTGGTCAATACGGTATGATTGGGACAAACTTATAAACCTGTTGAACGACCGCGCCTCGCGGCCCCTATTTAGAGCCAGTCCAAGTGTGGCAGGATCAAGTGGTATAAAAAGTGGTATATAAAATAAGGAGAATATTTTATATATTTAAAATAAAAGAATAAAAGTTTTGTTTTCGAATCCTCTCCTCTCCGCCATATTGATGATAAAAGAAACCCCGCTCCTCTTGTTTGAGAGGAGCGGGGTTTCTTTTTGAGGCGTTATTTCTTGCCGTCATTGAAAGACAGCAATCTTGATGCGATTAATGCGAAGATCGTTAGAGCGGTTGCCGCTGGCAAGATCATCGGAGAAGGTCAATCTTTGGCGGCACTACTGGAAGCGCATAGAAGAATGGTCGAGACAATGGATTTAGAAAAACGTGTCGTTCAAGTGGAGGAAGAATTCGAAGTGAGCAATCTCAAAAACAGATTAACCAAATTTAAACAGTCGAGCACCGTCGAGTGCGGCCCCGGATTTCTGGTTGTTCTTTTAAATGAAGATGGACGATATGTGACAATGGGTGGTAATGAAGTTTCGGTTGTTGATGAGGTTTCTTCAAACGTCATTCTAGTTCAATTTGTCAGCGTGTGAGTTTTCGCATAGAAAGAGCGGCATTGCGAGAAATGAAGTCTCTTTTCAAGCTTAGCCGACCTTTTGTGTCTATCCATTTAAAAATTTAGTTTCCCCCTGGGGGCTGTAGTGGATGAATACAAGTTAGCAATAGATGCTTTGGTTAAGTCTCCAAGGATTGAGATAACTGAATATGCATATGACGAGATCGAGAAATCATGTGAAGCCCTTCGAATCGCTTTAAGGATTGAAGAAAGGTATGAAATATTTTTACGCAACTTTATTGATCTAGAAAAAGAGTTACTTTCTATATCTCTTAAAAATATGATAAGTTCTGAGTGTTCATATTTTAAATGCAGTGAAGAAAGGATTAGCCTGAATCAACGGATTATAAATCTATTGTCTAGTTCTAGGTCATATCTTGAGCAGTCAATTAAGTATGATGTTGCATGTGTGTTGGGTGAGTCGGGCAAGAAGCTATATACTAAAATTGTATACAAATTAAAAATTGAAAGCAATTCTTTCAATTTCATAGAAGAATTAAGGAATCACATTCAGCACAATGGCTTGCCTGTTGATACATATTCAATAAACCGTTCATGGGATGAAGGCTTCAAACATCTTGAAACTTCATGCCGTATCACTGCGGATAAAGGTAAGCTAGCGGAAGATGGCGACTGGGAAAAAAGAAAAGCCTTAGACCCAATGCCTGAAAAGATAAATGTCATCAAGTTGCTAAGAGAATACGTCAATTTTATCAGTGGAATACATTGTGATATTAGAGAAATGCTGAAAAACAAAGTTAAGGCTGCCCGTGAGTTGGTCGAAGGGCATATCCAGTCTTATATTCAGGGATATAGTGATAGTGTAATAGGTTTGAAGGCTATTCATTTTTCTAATGGCAAAAAAGTCGAAGTTTTGCCTTTATTTTTGAAATGGGATGATGTTCGTTTGGAGCTTGAGAAGAAGAATCAGCGAATCTTGAACATGGAAAAGCGACATGTGACGAGCAAGCTGAAATCAGAATAAGGACGGAGCCGGATGCCTATGATCTTGCTATGAAATTGTGGACACACGGGCTTTGAAAGTGCTCCACTATAGACCAGCAAGAGCTAGATTTAACCTGTTGATATGAAAGGAGATAGGGTGGGCAATGAGAAGCCTCTCCTCTCCGCCAGATTGACAGTAAAAGTAGCCCCGCTCCTCTTGTTTGAGAGGAGCGGGGTTTCTTTTCGAGGCGTTATCTCTTGCCGTCAGATCATTGTGTTGATGACGGAGCCTTTTGCATAGGCTCCGAGGACACTTGTCTGGAAGTCGTAACTTTGGGCCATGC
>JAFLJW010000210.1 GCA_022712815.1 Pseudodesulfovibrio sp.
GACCTCACCTGCCGGAAAGACCACAAGCATCCCACCATCCTTGAGCCATTTCATGCTCGCCTTGAGACCGGCGATATTCTTCTTGGCCGACTCAGGCTTACCAAAGGGGTCCACCTCGATGAGCAGTTCATCCAGTTCGGGTATTTTGCCGAGCATGTAGTTGGACATGATCTTGATATCCGACCGCACGGATTTAAGTATAATAGTGAGCAACAACCCTTCCAGTATTCCAAAGGGATGATTGCACACCGCCACCAGCGGGCCTGTCTTGGGAATACGGCTGACAGACTGACCTCCAAGGTCAAATTTGACGCCAAGCAACTTAAACGCCCGGTCAACAAAGGGGACATCACTCTTCATCTCTCGAAGTTCGGAATACATGGAATTGAGCGTGTCCAGCCGAAGCACTTTGGAAAGCGGCCTTTTGACAAAAGAGAAAAGGGCTTGGCGCAACGGGTCGCCAAAGGGAGAATCTAAATCAAGATGGAGTCTGTCTGTTTGAGCATCCATAGAGTCACTCCTGTAGTATGTTTGGAGGATTCTACGGGAAGGCCTCTTTGTCTTCTCACCGTTTGCATGACAATCAGCAACCATCCTGTGTCTTCTTTATCGCAGGATGGTTACACGGCAACCCGATTGTTCGATAAATTGTCACAGGGCCGGTACAGACAAGTCCACTCCATGCCGTCTAGTGTGCGTCCATGCACACGCCAGAACTACAGGCCAACAACGACGATGGACGTTTTCTGCTCGACAGGAGCCAGCGGTCGCCCCTGTGGCGGCAAATCGCATTAACTCTTGAACAGGAAATCCACCGCGGACGATACGAGCCTGGTGACAAGCTGCCGACCGAAGGAGAATTATCTCTGTGGTTCGGCGTGAATCGCCATACCGTGCGGCGAGCACTTTTTGAACTGCGCAAACGCAAGCTGGTCAAAGTGGAACAAGGCAGAGGAACTTTTGTGAATGAGAACATACTGGACTATATGGTCTCCAGACGAACACGTTTCAGCGAGAACCTGAACCGTCAAAATCGTTCTCCCAAAGGCATTCTCATCCGTAACGAAATAATGGAAGCTGACGAAGAAATTTCCAGAGCACTTCAGGTGAACCGCTCTCACCCTGTCGTCGCATTGCACATCCTTCGGGAAGGAGACGGGCGGCCACTGTCCTTCTCTTCACACTTTTTCCCCTTGCCCCGCTTCACCGGTATTGCCCAATCCTTTCAAGACACCGGCTCGGTGACCGTCTGTTTATCCCTGCACGGGGTCGAAGATTTTTTCCGGGACGAGACTCGTGTGGTGGCCAGGCCTCCGACCTCGGAGGAGGCCAGGTTACTGGCCCTGCCCAAAAACCGTCCCATCCTGGAAACAAAGTCCTTTAATGTGGACAAGCACGGTGTTCCCGTGGACTACGGCATTGCCCGTTATGCAGGTGACCGGGTTCAACTGGTGGTAAAGACAGCCTGATTCACATCACCATTTTTCGCAGCCGGGAAGAACCTTGCTCCACGAGCAGTACCAGTCCGAAAATAAGTATTATGATGGTCGATGCCTCAGAATACATAAACATATCCATGGATACCTTCAATTCTATGCCGATGCCGCCAGCCCCGACCAGACCGAGCACAACTGATGAACGGGTGGCTTTTTCCAAACTGAACAAGGCCGTATTGACAAAAGACGGCAGTGCCGCCGGTATGACTGCACAGAATATGGTTCCCATACGACTGGCTCCGAGAGCTTCCAAAGCCTCCTGAGGTCCCTTGTCCACTTCCTCCATGGCCTCGGCGAAAAACCGTCCGCAAAATCCAATGGTGTCGATCATGATCGCCAATGTCCCGGCAAACGGGCCCAGCCCGACCATTATGACAAAAAAGAGAGCCCAGATAAGGTCCGGAACCGTGCGGAAGAAAGCGATGAGATTGCGCGAACAATAATAAAGCAGACGATTCGGGGTCTGGCTTCTGGAGGCGAAAATACCTAAGGCCAAACTAAATATCACCCCGAAAACTGTACCAACCAAGGCCATCTGAAAAGTCTCCAGCAGGGCCAGGCAGACTGCATCGATACGGCGCATGGACGGAGGAAACATCTCCTGCACCAAATCCACGATGTAAGGGAATCCATAAAAAAACTCCCTGATGGAAAAGTTGGTGTCCTTCATGGACAGGACAAAGAAACCCAGCCCGATAGTGTACAGCAGGAAGGTCAGGATTCCGGGCCGGGGAAAGCGGATAGGCATGAGCTTTGGGTCCGCAGCCTGTCCATCAAAAACAAAAATCTCCGCAGCGGACTGTCGATCAGCCATATATCCTCCGCAATGTTTCCGCATTCAAATCATTTGAAGGTTCATTCATCTCCACTTTCCCGTCACGCAACCCCACCACCCGGTCCGAATACGCCAGAGCGTGACGTACGGAATGTGATGTGAACACCAGCGTCAGGTCCTGTCGCCGGATAAGGTCAAGGAACAGCTTCATGACTTCCTCTCCCGCATTGGGGTCCAGACTGGCGACAGGTTCATCCGCGAACATGACACGAGGCCGTTGCATCAATGCGCGAGCAATGGCCACCCGCTGGGACTGTCCGCCCGAAAGCTGGTCCACACGTCTTTCCGCAATATGGGAAAGACCCACCAGTTGCAGACACCGCATGGCCTCCTGCCGGTCCCCGTTTGTCGCGAGCATATGCCCGACTCTGGGCACCGTGCAGAACATTGGTAAGGGCCGTCAGCCTGGGCACGAGATTGTGTTTCTGAAAAATGAACCCCACCTGGGAACGCAGTGAACGCAATCCTGCCCGGTTCAACTTCGTCACTTCCCGACCACACAGTTGAATATTGCCGCCGGTCGGCTCGATGAGACGAAGAAGACAGCGCAACAATGTGGACTTGCCCGCTCCGTTGGAACCGACCAAGGCGATTGCCTCGCCACGCTGAACCGTCAAATCCACACCGGAAAAGACCAGGGTTCGGCCAAAGGACTTGGTGAGACCGGTCACCTGAATTTCAGGCGCGTCCGGGGGAAAATCCACCGGGACCGAAGTCCCGGTGGATGAATTGATCTTGAACATTAGTCACCCACAAAGTCAGAGTATTGAGGATACCCGATGGTGGTGTACATGGCGCGGATGTAGTTGTAATCCGAATCCTTGACCTCAGGCAAAAACACCATGCCCTTGTACTTCTGATTGTCCTCGCCCTTTAACATGGCGGCAATCAGGTCTTTGGAATGGTCACGAAAAACAGCACGAACCTTGGCTATCATCTCTTCGGAAATATGCGGACCTGCCAGCAATACATCGTTGGGAAGATCAGGACCGCGAGCAATGACCTTAAAGGCTCCCGGAGAAAGCTTCTTCTCCTTGGAACGCATCTTCATGAATTTGTCGGTCGTGGTGCCGAGGGCCATGACATCGCCTCGTTTCAGAGCTTCCCAGCCAACCTTGTAGTCAACATGAACCGTCTTGATATCATTAAGAGGATCAAGGCCATTGTCCTGCATGATCTGCATCGGAGCCAGATGCTTTGAAGTGGAACCGACATCGCCGACAGCCACTTTACTGCCCTTGAGATCCTTCACCGAGTTGATACCGCCTTCGGACAAGACGATGATCGAGGCAAAATAGTCGGGACGCGAAAAACCGACCACGGGTCTGGCCTTCACTCTCTTCTTAAAAATCACATACTCTGCCGGTCCGGTGAGCACGAAGTCCACCCGTTTCGACTTGAGGGCTTCCACCGCAGCCGTACGGTTATTGACCGGAAAAAATTCAAAGTCGTAACCGGTCTGCCTGCTCAACTCGTCCCTGAAGGCACCGAACTCTCGCTGAAGCTCTTCCATGCCCTCCAAATCCGTGACCGCCAGCCGAATTTTTTCACCGGCAAAGGCCGATACTCCCACTGTGAAAACCATAAGAACCGCCATGATGGCGGATACAATCGAACGTTTCATCCTAAACCTCCTGAAGTAGGGATTGGTGTCATTTGTCTGTCAACAGCACCCGGAAAGTACGTCAGGACAATGGCGAACAATTGACGACTCTGTGAATACGAGGTGAACAAAGCGTAGACGAATATGCCACCTGTCTACTCCTTTACTTTTCCAATAAAGACACAGAAAAATAGCACAACTGAGATTGCTGTTCACCACCCTTGCAAGCATTGTAAATGAGACCGCAAGAGAGAACGCGCCGATTCGGCATGACAACCAAAACACTGCGAAAACACTATGAACATGAATATTCGAAATGCACGCGTACTGCTGCCTGACGGTGATATTGTGACCACGGATTTGTCCTTGAAAGACGGATTCATCCAAGGGCTCGGCACACCGCAAAAGGCTGAAAAAACCTTGGATGCACGTGGCAAGCTGGTACTTCCCGGCATCATTGATTTGCATGGCGATGGCTTTGAACGCCACATCATGCCACGTCCCGGAGTCTTCTTCAGCCGCTCGCTGGGTCTTCTGGACACGGACAGAACCATGACCGCCAATGGCATCACAACGGCTTTCCACGGATTGACCTATTCCTGGGAACCCGGCTTGCGAGGCCGTGATGCGGCCCATTCCTTCATGAAGGACTTTGCCCGGCTTCGCCCCTCGCTCGGGTGTGATACACGGCTGCACCTGCGCTATGAAACGTACAATCTCCCGGCCCTTGAGGAAATCATGGAATGGATGCAGCAGGGGCTGGTGGACATGCTTGCATTCAACGACCACATAGACAACATGTTCAAGCATCTGGACAGGTACTCCAAAATGTCTGGCTACCTGCATCGCACCGGGCTGACCAAAGACAAGTTTCTGTCCTTGCTCCACGAGGTCCGCGACCGCAAGGATATGGTGGCCGAGGGTATTGAAAAATTGGCAAAGACTGCCCGCAACCACGGCATTCCCATGGCTTCCCATGACGATCCCAATAAAGAAATCAGGGCATGGTACAACACTCTGGGGTGCTCCATTTCAGAATTTCCCCTGGACGAAGATACGGCCCGTGCAGCCAGAAGCATGGGCGATGCCATCGTGCTGGGCGCGCCCAATGCCCTGCGCGGCAAGAGTCACGACAACCGATTAATGGCCCGCGACGCCATTGAGGCAGGATTGTGCGATGTCCTTTCTTCGGACTATTACTACCCCTCATTACTACAGGCGGCTTTCACCCTGGCAAAGGAAAGTGTCTGCGGTTTCCCCCAGGCATGGGATCTTGTTTCCGCCGGTCCGGCCAAGGCCGTGGGCCTGACCGACCGCGGCACCATTGAGCCCGGCAAGCGAGCAGACCTGATAATCGTGGATGACTCCGACCCGGACTTGCCCTTTGCCGTCATGACCCTGTCCAAGGGGTGCCCGGTCTTTTCCGCCAACGGTCTGGGGCTTTAAAAAGGTTCATCCTGATTGAGCGTACTTCTTCAAAAAAGTTGTCGCACAGGGGTGCCTCTCTATCTTCATTAAATATGAAGATGGAAAGAGAAGAAAAGAGGAAGAAAAGTAAAAGAATTAAGCTGCCTAAAGGCAGCCCTCCCCGGGCGGGGTTCATTTTTTGGCGGAGCCGCCCCAAAAAACGATCCAAAAAAACTCGGCTTACCAAACTTGGCCGCAGGGTGCTTTGGTCAAGAATCCGATCCAAGAGGAATCGCTCCCAGCCATGAAAAGTATAGGCGCTCCCTTTCTATATGGGGAGGATTGTTAATAATGCTCTCTCGGATTCCG
>JAFLJW010000076.1 GCA_022712815.1 Pseudodesulfovibrio sp.
CGTACGCCTGCCGCAGGGGGAGATCTGGGGAGAGCATCCGGGCGGTGTTGGTTTCCACTTCGACTAATGTGTAGCCAAAAGCGAACACAACAAACAGCACCATAAACACGGCCAGGATACGTCGCGGAGCGGCCACGTTGATGCGGTATATCCACAAAAGCAGTGTATCAAAAAAGTCTTTTTCCCTGACAGGTTTCGGCGTAGCAGCCGAGTGTGTTTTGTGCTTGTGAAATGCAACATAGATCAGCGGAATCAATATGAGGCTCAGAAAAAATGCCATCATGGCACCGATGGCTGCGTATATTCCCATTTCGCGGAAAGGACGGATGTCCGCCGCATTGAAGGCGAGAAATCCGGCAGCCGTGGTGATGCTGGTGAGCATGCATGGCGGACCGACTTCTCCAACGGCCTGGATCATGGCTTCGCGAGTGGACGCGACTTTTTTCCTGATCTGATTGAAGGAAGAAATGATATGCATGGAATCCCCAATGCTGATGCATACGAGTAGCGTGGGGACCAGAATAATGAACAGATTGAGCGTGTACCCAAGGACATGAATCATGCCCATGGTCCAGATGACGCTGATGATGACAACCACCACCGGGGTGATGACGCCCCGGATGCCCTTTGTGAGGCCGTACAGCAGGAGCATCTGGATCAGCAGGCACAGTCCGAAGAAAAAGCGTGATTCCGTGAGCGACAGCATGTTGTAGTCGTAATGCAGGATCGGCTGCCCCACGACGTATGATTCGAGTTCCTTGTAATGCGGTTTATCAAGAATTTTGCGAAGTTTGGGAGCAATTTCGCTTCTGGGGTCCTGAATGTCCTCGGGATAACCGGTCATCTCCATGATAATCCCCAAGGTTCGGGCATCAGAGGAAATGAGGCTGTCGCGATACATTTTTTCAGCAAGAGCGCGTTGCTTGATGCCGGGAATATCTTTTGATTCAACATCGTCTGGCTTGAAAAAATCACCGATGACGATAGAGTGCTCTTTCCCTTCCATGTATTCCGCATTGCCCAGCCATGTGACATCTTTGACGTAGGGAACGTTTGCTTTCAGTTCATTTACCAGTTCTCCCAGCAGCTTGAGCGATTCCGGGGTAAAGGCTTTTTGGGAGTCAAAGACCAGGTAAACAAAATCATCATTACCAAAATGCTTTCTGAATTTTTTAATCTGTTCGAGTGAAGGGTCCCCTTTCACGAACCAGATGTCTTCCGAGTTATCAAAGGAGAGTCCCTGCATCTGCCAAAAGAAAAAG
Source organism: Pseudodesulfovibrio sp. (assembly GCA_022712815.1). Classification (GTDB taxonomy): domain Bacteria; phylum Desulfobacterota; class Desulfovibrionia; order Desulfovibrionales; family Desulfovibrionaceae; genus Pseudodesulfovibrio. Next base: position 1,263 of record JAFLJW010000076.1, read on the forward strand.
CCCGTGCAAAAAACCAGCAGTGCAATGACACTCCATTTGAAATGACAAAGAAAAGAAGTGAGCCGAGTGAAGACGTTAGATTCCTGAGGGGCGACGCGAGGCATGCCTTGGAACTCCTTTACGAGGTCTGTAACGGCGGGGCAGAAATGTTCTGCCCCGCCTAGATGTTGATGGTTTGCTTAGAACCGGGCGCTCAACGTCAGGCCGTAGGTTCTGGGATCACCAGCCTGTCCTTTGGGAGATGAACCTGGAAACTCAAAGACTACAGCTTGATAGTTGGTATTGAACAGATTTTTGGTCCACAGAACGAGATCAAAGTGATCTGATTCCAGGCCAAGGCGGAGGTTGACCATTTCATATGCATTCTGTTTGAGCGTGTTTGCGTCATTCCAATAGAAGGGACCAATGCCTTGCAGCTCTGCCCGCGTAAAGAAGTTGAGCGGCCCTTCGCTCCAGAACATGTCAAACTCTTCCACAACGGGACGGCGATATTGCAAGGCGAGATTGTACGTGTATTTCGGGGCGAGGGGCGTTTTTTTCCCTTTGTAGTTCACGCCTGCCACGGGGTCGGTGTATTTCAGATATTCCACATCGGTGTAGCCGAAGCCCGCTTCCGCAGTAAGCCCCCGGGCGATAAGAGCCGTACTTTCCAGCTCGAATCCCATACTGCGGGATTCTCCGGCATTTTTAATAATGGTATCTGCGGTGGGGAGCAGTTGGGTCACCTGCTGGTCTTGCAATTTGATATAGAAGGCAGCGGCATTGAAGACCAGACGGTTATCAAGCCAGGAGGTTTTGGTGCCAAGTTCATAGTTCCAACTGTATTCCGGCTTGAAGGATGCATCAGTAATATTGGTGAACCCGGTGTTGAAGCCACCGCTTCTGTACCCGCGCGAAATACTTGCGTAGGTCATGACTTGCTGGTTCCAGTGATAGTCTACCTGCACTTTGGGCAGAAAGGCATCTCCCGAGGTCTTGCTGTCGAATTGCAGATTCATGGGTGGCATGTTCGGATCGGTAGTTTTGTTGTGTTTGATACTGCTCTTTTCGTAATCGTACCGGAGACCTGCCGTGAGATCCAACTTGTCGAACATGGTGTATGTTGTCTGACCAAATGCGGCATATCCGTGGGAATTGAGGTCAGACTTCGCATCTTGTGTGACTGCCGGCATACCAGGACCAAGTACGTTTGCCGCATAGTTCATTTGAAAGAGATAGTCTTTTCTGTTTTTGAAACCGTACAGGCCACCAAGCCATTTCCAGTCGCCGTTCTCTTCAGGTGAAGCGAATCGGAGTTCCTGACTGAACTGGCTGTTGTAAATCGATTCTTTGGCATCCATGAGAGCGGCTGCCGTGAAATCCTGATCGTTTTCCACTATGTCATCGTAGTGACGGAATCCCGTAATGGATGTTATCTGGACGGGGGACGCATCATAGTCAATGCTAACGGATGTACCGATGGAGTTTCTTTCATGTTTGCCCTTGAAATCATGAGAAAAATGATGCGGATTACTTTTCACCTGAGAGACATCTGTTATGGGAAAAGCACCATCATTGATTTGCTCACCATCCACAGTCGTCACAACACTCAGCTTCTCGTTTGGTGTCCAGCGCAGATGCATGCGTCCGCTGCGGTCATTATGAAAATCCCCGTCCTCACCCAGAAAATCGTTGTGGCTGTAGCCATCTCTGGTTTCCATATTTCCCGAAAAGCCAAAGAAGAGCTCATCATCCACAATGGGAGTCCGCATGTACAAGTCGGTGGAGAGCAGGTTCTGGCTGCCAAAGGTCTGGTCCACACCGGCATGGTATTCATTGTCAGGTTTTTTCGTGACGATGTTGATAACGCCGCCAAGACTGTTTCGACCGTAAAGAGTTCCTTGCGGACCACGCAGAACCTCGATGCGTTCGACGTCAAAGAGATTTGAATCAAAGATGCGTGCGTCCATGTAGTTGACGCCATCGACATAGAAACCTATTGCCGGGTCATTATTTATGGCACCTATGCCGCGAACGAAGACAAAGGAATTTCCCCGAAAACCCCAATTGCTGATGAACAGGTTGGGTACCTGAAGAGAGAAATCTTGAAGACTTGCTATGCCTGAATCGCGGATCTGCGTTTCCGAAAAAGTGGATATGCTTATGGGGACATCCTGAAGATCCTCTTTTCTTTTTTCTGCCGTGACCTCCACGGGGGCCAGTTGCAATGGGTCATCCTTTTTGAGCTCTTCTGCAAGAACCTCAACTCCGGTGCAAAGCACCAGAGCAAAGGCGACCGCAAGAAGACGGAAGGTCCGTTTCAATCTGTGTCTGGAAGCCATCTACTTTTCTCCTGTTTTTTCCAAAGCGAGCGTGTCGATGAAGGCAGTGATCTTCTTCGCAAGGTCGTCAATATTCGTTTTGATGAGCATGTGGGCACCATCGATTTCTCCGAATTCACAATGACTGAACGCACTGCTCCAGAGATGTGCCTCGGTTCGGATGCCTTGTTCCTCTTCATCACGGCCTGTGATGTTGAGCGCGGGGGTGTCGAGTGTGTCGGTAAATGCGAAATCGACCATGGCCTTGGTGTCGATTTTGAGAGTTTTCAGATAGTCATGCCGTTCTTCGTCCGCCATGTCTGCGAAGTCGTATTTGTAGACCTCCCTGGATCTTTTCATTATTTCATCGTCCGAGCTGTCCAAAATGGCTCGAAGACCTTCCTTTATGCCGGGAGGGGGGCTTGCAATGGTAATGACTCCTGCAACAGGAGTTCCTTTTTGTTCAAGAATTCTAGCGAGTTCATAGGCGATATGCCCACCGAACGAGTAGCCGAGAATGAACAGGGGGACTTCTGACACGAGTGGACCGAAGTGCTTTGCATAGAGTTCCGCTATTTCCGGGATGGAGGTCATGGGCGCCCCACTCTTTCCGTGACCGGGCATATTGGCGGCGAGCACCGCATAGTCAGCGGAAATACGGCTATTCAATTCACGGTACATGGTGGGATTGCCGCAGGCGTAAGGCAGGCAGAAGACTCGTGCCACAGGGAACTGCTGATAGGTGAGATCAACTATGCTGGACTCCGCGTCATCCGAAGCCTTGCGGTTGAGCATGTGTTCCACGATGGAGCCAACAGTTTGGTATTCAAAGGCTTCCTTAAGTCCGAAATCGAAGAACCCTTCTTTTTTCATACGCATGATGAGGCGCATGGCTTTGAGGGAATCACCTCCCACATCCCAGAAGTTGCTGTGGAGGCCAAGGCCCGTGATGCCGAGCACTTCTTCCCATATTTCCGCGACTTGAATTTCCAGATCTGTTGAGGGTTTTTCTAAATCGTCATCGATTTGTCCCTCCTTGATGATAATGTCCGGAAGGGCTTTCTTATCGAGTTTACCGCTCGGAGTGCAGGGCATCTCATTAAGGTATTCAAAATGACTCGGAATCATATACTCAGGCAGGGTCTTGCCAAGGTGTTTCCGCAAGTCGGAGGAAGTCACCGCACCGACGGGTCCAGTATAGAAGGCAACAAGCACGAGGCTTTCTGCCGTGTCATTGCGAGGAACAACGACCGCTTCGGCGACATCGGCATGTTCTCGCATGGCGGTTTCAATCTCGCCCGCTTCGATGCGGTAGCCCCGCAGATTGATCTGGTGGTCATTTCTCCCCAGGTACTCGATGTTGCCATCGTTGAGCATGCGCACGACATCACCAGTGCGGTAAATTTGTTCACCGTCTTTGCCGTATGGATTCGGAACAAAGACCTCGGCATCCTTTTCCGGTTTATTGTGGTAACCGGAGGTCACGCCTTCACCGCCAATGCACAACTCTCCGGGTACGCCGACCATGCAATTCTTCAGTTCCTTGTTCAGGATATAAACCTGCGTATTGTAAACAGGTTTCCCGATGGGCACGGTGTGGAGGTCAACAATGTTTTCCTTGTTGACCGGAATCGGGAAGAACGTGGATGCCACAGTGGACTCTGTGGGACCGTACTCGTTGATGAAACGGTGACCGGGATAATGGCGAAGCCAAAGATTGAGATCCTGCGTGTTGATGAGTTCGCCGCCCTGCATGATGCGCATCTCTTCGCATAAGGAGATTTCCTGCTCCTTAAGATAATCCCTTGCGTTGGCAATCAGCGAAAAATGAGATGGCGTCACGTTGAGGAAGGAGATGTCCCGTTCGCTGAGAAAGTGCAGCAGGTTATTGACGTCTTTTGTTTTTTCTTCTGAAAGGACATGCAGTGAAGCACCTGTCAAAAAAGGCACCCAATTGCTGGTGAGGGTCATGTCAAAGGCGTATGAAGTCAGAAGAGCCATGCGCTCTTCTGCACTGATACCGATTTCTGTTTTCACCCAGTTAAGAAAGTTCACGATGTTCCTGTGGGTGACTTTCACCCCTTTGGGCTTACCCGTGGAACCGGATGTGTAAATCATGTAGGCCAATTCCCCGGGGGTGACCGAGGTACTGGTTTCGGAGTGGTCGCAGTACACCGCACCCGGCATGATGACCTTCTCTTTCAAGGAGGCCGGGATTGCGTCCGGCGAAGCGTTTTCGTCGAGCAGAACCACTGCCTTGACGTTGCCGAGGATTGGTTCAAGGGTTGCGAGATGTTGTGACTGTGTCAGCAGAACAGGGGTTTCGGAATCTTCAAGGACATATGCCACCCGGTCAGACGGGTAGTCGATGTCGATGGGCAAATAGGCTGCCCCTGCTTTCAGGATACCGAGTTGAGCCGGCAGCAGTTCAAGGCTGCGACTGACAAACAGTGCCACGAAATCTCCGGGTTTAACTCCGAGTCCTTTGAGCAGTCCCGAAACCTGATCGGCGCGGGCATTGAATTCCGCATAGGACAGGGCATTGTCCTCAAAGGTAAGGGCTGTGGCGTTTGGCGTTTTGATCGCCTGTTTTTCAATGAGCCCGTGCAGGGTGTCGTCCGGGATAAGAGCTTTTGTGTTGTTTATCTCCGCCATCAGCTTGTGATGCCGTTCCGGGATGATGTCTTCCCCGGTAAACGGACTCATTTGCGCTTCGCGGTCCTGGGAGTTGGCCACCTGTTCCAGCAGGGTACGATACTGGGTTGCGAGTATTTCGATAAAATCCCTGTCAAAAATGTCTCGTATGTAGTTCCAGTTGAAATAGTAGTTGTCATCGCTGTTCCTGCGCACGCGGTAGTCATAGATGACGAGATCTATGAAAGTTCCTGGCGCGCCGGTCCTGAACTCTGGCGTATCGAGCGTGATATTCTTCATGCCGCTCACTTCACCAGTGTACATGCCGATGGAATTGCTGAAGATAATGGAACTCATGGAGGTAGCCCGAAGCCCTTCCCGCTCGAAAAGAGTACGGGAAAGCTCAATGGATGAGACCGGGACTTCAAGCAGCTTCCTCGTGAATTGTTCCGCTTTTTTGGCCAGTTCGAGCAGGGGTTCTTCAAAATGCGTCTGGAGCCGGACAGGGAATATGTCGATAAAACTGGCCACTGTCTTGCGAGCACCGGCAAAATACTGCTCACGGTTGAAAACAGGCATGTTAATGATAAGGTCATCCTGGTGGCACCAGATATTCATGAGTTTGAAATAGGCAGCCAGCAACACCGAATTGAGCGTTACCTGATGCTCCATGGCAACGGCGTTCAGCCCATCAATGATTTCTGGTTCGATTTCCTGGTAGAATGTGTCGAACTGCACTTTCTCAAGGGTGGCTGGATTCTTCTTGGAAGGAAGCACCGCCTTGGGCGGCAGATTGCGGAAGATATCCAGTTGAAACTCAAGGGCATTGCGGTATTCGGCCGTGCGTTGGCGTAGTTGTTCAATGCGAACATAGTCGCCAAAGGTCATGGGGATTTCAGGCAATTCCCATGCTTCGCCGAGAAGCATTCGATCATAGGTGTTGAAGAGTTCCTCAAACACCTGCATGTAGCTGAATCCGTCAACCAAAAGATGGTCGATGTTCATCATGAAGACGTGCTTGTCCTCACCGAGCTTCACCAGCTCGCAATAAAAGAGGGGCCATGTGGATAACTCAAAACGATGATCGTTGTGGTCAAGGCCGATCTGGAGCACATGATCACGCTGCTCCTCGACGGGGACAGTTGAAATATCCACAAACCGGGCATGAACTTCAGGCACTTGGTCAAATGATTTCATGCGCGGGCGGTCGTCTTCCTCGTCAATGACCGAACGGAGCACCGGGTGTCTGCTGACAACGTAGTTCAGGGCTTTGTCGAATATCTCAAGATCGAGCCTGCCCTTCATGCCTGCATTGAGAAAAATGTAGCAACTCAGTCCGCTCGGTTCATTGCGCACAAAGCCTTTGCGGTGAAAATAGAGGGTTTCCTGAAAATGCATGAGCGGGAAGATGTCGTATCCCACTTCATTTGCCTTCTCTGTAAAGACCCTCGCTTGCAGATAGTCTGCCATTTCTCGAATTGTGCTGAACCTCAGGAACTCGTTGGTTATTTCGACCTCGGCAAAGACCTTTTTCACTTCTTCCACGATTTCGAGCATTTCGGAAACCGTGCTCATCCGCTTCAGGATGTTTTCGGTGACGCCGACCGTGTCTGTCGCGACCTCAAGACGTTCAGCGACGATCTTTTGTGTGATCGCTTCCAGTTCATTCTGGGGTGGCTCTATGCTGAAATCACGATTTTCAAAGTACCCCACCTGAGCGGCGATAGAGGGGAAAATATAGCAGAAGTTGCTCTCCATCTTTGCTTTGTAAACCTCTTCCAGGCGACCCTGAATACGCATGGCGCGAATGGAGTCCCCGCCGAGTTTGAAAAGATTCTTGTGTGGGTCCGTGTGGGTCGCGTCAATTTCAAGGATTGTTCCCCATGTTTCCCGGACCATGGCTTCGTGGTCAATCATGGATGGGTCAATGCCTTCTGACTGTTCCTTGAGAAGTGCGGTAATATCTTCAATTTTTCCGGAGTATTGCCCGGACAGGAATGAAGTGACCAATTCCTTGCGGACCACCTTGCCGCTTGAGGTGCGGGGGATGTCGCCTTGTGTCATGGGGATGAAGTAGTCAATGGAGAACCCCGCAAGGTCATTGACGTTGCCTTTCATGGAAAGCAGAGTTTGTGCGATGTTGTCGGCGGTGAGCTTCTTTTTGTTTTTCACGAAAAAAACAACGACTTTTTCTCGATTTTCCGTTGGGTCATAGGCTCCGCACACGACAACCAACCGGAATTTATCCTCATGGTCTTTCAGGGCTATTTTTTCAATGTCAGCGGGGTAATAGTTCTGTCCGCGAATCACGAGCATTTCTTTTTCCCGACCCACGATGCACAACCGACCTTCCTCGTCCATAAAACCTATGTCGCCCGAAGAAAACCAGTCACCATGAAAGACTTCAGCATCGGCTGCCGGGTTGTCCTGATAACCGGCGATGACATTGTCGCCTTGTATTTCCACGATGCCGACCATATTCGGGGGCAGATTGGCCCCCTCGTCGTTGACAATACGGATATTGCAATAATCGACGGCCGGTCCAACGCTGACGAACTCCGCTGTTTTGTCTGTTTTCTCTTTTTTGTATTGAACCACCCCTTCGGAGACGAGTTTCTCCCGGTCAACGAGGAAGGTGTCGATGGGAAAGCCGTTTTGATGGCAGGAGGCCACAAGCGTTGTTTCCGTCAGGCCGTATCCAGGCATTATGATATTTTTTGCAAAGCCCATTGGGGCCAGTTTTTGTTCGAGTTTTTTGCACGCTGTCGCAGAAACCATTTCCGCGCCAACCGTGAAGGCTTTCAGGCTTGAAAGGTCCACTTCAGGCAGGCGGTCGCCCTTGATCTGCATGTACGCCAGAAGATGCTCGACCCCCGTGTTGGTGCTCGAAGTCAAGGTGGCTCTGTGTTCGTGGATCTTCTGCATCCACAGGTAGGGACGCTGGGCAAACAGGAAAGGGTCCATCTTGATTTGGGGGATGCCTGCGTAAAGCGGCATAAGATGGCAGCCGAATAACCCGAAGTCGTGGAAGTACGGCAGCCAGGTCACCATGCTGTCTGTTTCCTGAGCCTGTTCACGGTTGCGCAGGGCCACTATGTTCGCAATGAGGTTGCGGTGGGTCAGACGTGCGCCCTTGGGCATGCCCGTACTTCCTGAAGAAAATTGCAAAATGGCAATATCATTGCCGGTGGGGCGGTAAAAGTCATCCGTGCCATGGCCTGAGATGTTGGCCTTGGTAATGAGTTTTTCCGTGGGGAGAATTATTGCCCCTGTTCCATCGAGCGCATCGGCCAAGGTGCCGTAGGCTCTCTCGTTCTGGGAATCGATTGCGATCGGGGCTTCGATGGCCTTCCAGACGTTGATAATTTTCTGCACTTCCATGGATTCCTGTCGTGGCGTGCGCACATGCGCCAAGGGTACAGGAATAACTCCGGCCAACAGGCAACCCCAAAATATTTGGAGGAAATTGCTGGAAGATTCAGAGGCGATGATAAGCCTGCTCTGCGGCAATAATCCCTTGCCATAGAGTACGTGAGCTATTTTTTTAGCCGAAGACAACAGGTCGGCGTAGCTTTGGAACTCCTCGCCTTTCCCGTCAGACCTGACGTGGAAAATACCCTGATTCGGGAAGTGTTGAACCGTTCTTTCAAGGACATCGACAAGGGAATCTGCCAGTTGATTTTTCGAGATAGTATTAATTTTATACATGGTGCTCTTCGGGTTACGGTTAGTTCTTTTTGCATGTGCCTATAGGAAGAAGTAGCTGAAACGGTAAGCAACAAAGGCTGCCACCACCGCGATGACGAACATCACGGCGAGCAAGGCTGTAGTCATTTTCCAGGACCCCAGCTCCGACCTCAGAGCTCCGATGGTAGCGATGCAGGGAATATAGAAGTTTGAAGCCACCACAAAGGCCAGGGCACCCTGTGGACTAATGGCGCTTCGGAGTGCCTGTATGATGGCTTGCTGATCGGAAGCATTGACGGAAAAAAGAACAGCAAGCGTTCCGGCTGTGGTTTCCTTGGCCACAAAGGAACTGAGAAGTGCCACAACGAATCGCCAGTCAAAACCGAAAAGGGCTCCGATGGGTTCAAGTCCTTGACCTACTTGGTAGAGGTAGCTCGTCTCTATGTTGCCATTTGGAAAATAGCTCACTGCCCAAACGAGAATCAGGGCGGCTACGATGTAACCCGCAGTGCTTTTCACAAAGAGTTCAACACGTGTCCTGACGCCGCTTAGAATAGTTCTGAAATTGGGCTTGTGGTAAAGGGGCAGCTCCATGACCAGTCCCTTTGTATGGGGATAGGGAAGCCAACGATTGATCGCCCCCCCCACAAGACAGGCAAGGGCAATGTTTGCACCGGTGATTCCAAGGATGACCAGAGCGGCGGTCTTGGCCGGGAACAGGGCAAAGGCGAAGAGAAAGGCAACGCCGGTCTGTCCCGAGCATGGGAGAAACGGCAGCATGGCGAGTGTGATAAGACGCTGCCTGCGTGTGGTGATGACACGGCTTCCTGCGATGGCAACGGTGTTGCAAAGGAGGCCCATGAGCAATGGGATGGCGGATTTGCCGTCAATGCCGAGCCTGCCGAGAATCGGGTCCATGAGATAGGCGACTCTGGCGAGATATCCCGTGTCTTCAAGAAAATGAAAAATGGCGTAAATAAAACCGATAATGAAGACCAGGGCTATGATCCAACCAAGGGACGGAAGCAGTGCGCTGGCAACAAGGCTGCCAAGCGCTCCGGGCCATGCCTCCTTTATCTGCGGACCGGCTGCAAGGGCTGCCATGAGTACCATGCCACCAGTGAACATACCCAGAATGACGCCTATCAGGCTGCCGATCGGGATGACGAGAAAGGCAATAATTCGCCCTAACAAGGGATGGAGAAGGAACCTGTCCCATTTATCGGTGGGGCTTGTGTGTCCTTTTTCGTTTACGACACACCCTTTGCATGTCGCGTCGATCCACTGCTGTCTCTTTTTGTAGACATCCATCAGGGCTGTTGAAGGAAGTTCGTCCAAAGTGCGAGAAAGAAGCTCGCGCTCATTTTGCGGCATGGATTCTTCCACCATGGCCTGAATGTTCTGATCTTTTTCAATAAGTTTCCCGGCTATCCAGTCTTGCGGGTAGGCCAAGGAAGAACTTGCACCCAACAGCCTGGAGAGTTGCTCGGTTCCGCTGGCCGGTTCGGGGAGTGCGGCCTTTTGTCCTTTCAGGGACACAAGTGCGTTGAGAAGTTCATCCATTCCCTGATTTCGTGCGGTCCCGACCATGGGGATGACCGGAATTCCAGTGGACTCGGAAAGAGCCTCAGGGTCTATGGTCCGCCCTTCCTGAACTGCGACATCCATCATGTTCAAGGCAATGACCACCGGTGCTTTCAGGAGCACCAGCTCGGAAACGAGATACATGCTCCGTTCAAGGGTGGCCGCGTTGATTACGGCAAGGACTATGTCCGGCGAATCCGAGAGCAGGTAGTCGCGGGCAATTTCTTCTTCAAGGGAATTTGCCGTCAATCCATAGGTTCCGGGAAGATCCACAAAAAGAAGTTTTCGCCCATTGTATTTGACGAGCCCTTCTTTTCGATCAACGGTTTTTCCCGGCCAATTCCCAACTCGTTGCTTCAGTCCGGTAAGCTTGTTGAAGACTGTTGATTTCCCTGTATTGGGCTGCCCTGCCACGGCGATAATCAATGGGGTGTCGGTTGCCGCAACGTGTTGCTGTACACCCCCTGAAGTGGAATATGCCGTGATTGTGTCTCTTCCTTCCGTTGGAGCGGAAGAAGGGGTATTGAGATTCTTTGCCGACTTGCTCATGACTAATGTCCTTCCTTGTCAATGATGAACGTGGCGGCGATGTCCCTGCCGATTGCCAGACGGGTGTGTCGAGCTGACAAAATGATGGGGCCGCGTGATGGCATGCGCATGACCTCTACACAAACACCCGGCAACAAACCGAGGGCAGCCATTCTGCACATGTCGGCAGCCTGCTGGGTGGACTGAAAACGAAATTGCTGACCGGGATGCATGCCCAGTAAGCCGTTCGCGCTCTTCTTTTTGCGCTTCATGTAGGGGAACAGGATCAGATAGATTCCGGTCAGGGCAAGAATGACAAATGAAAATTCAAATGGCATCTTCACAATCATCCCCACAGAGGGATGAAGCCATCCAAGGCCTGATTTCTCCATGAAGAGAGCATCGAAATCCAGGGTCCTGTCTATCGCTTTACCGGAGAGTGCATCCACGCGGATATTGATGAACTGATCCTGGCCAAAAATCGTATATTGCTTGTTATCAGGGGTGTAACGGATCTCTACAGAAGACAGCGGCTCCCCGTATTCACCTGCACCGAGCCGCAAGAGAATATCCTGTACCGTGATAATTTCACCCGACCCGGAAACAGTGTGTGTGGGGTCAGGACTGACAGGGAGGGGCGCGGGGCTATATATCCCCGGGAGAAACATGAGTTCAAACAGCCAGGCCAGCGTCAGGATGGCCACATAAATTCCCAACCATTTATGAAGCTTGCGGGACCAGCGTAATAGGAAAAGTTTCATTTCACTCACTTTCGCAATGCGTCAAGAGGTTGCAGTCTTCAACTATTCCTGATGGGCACAAGCCTCAGGACATTGTATGAGGGTGACTCTCATTTTCAATGAAACGAGAGTTTTCACCAACCCATTCTCGGGTAGCTACGTGATGTGCAGTGTGCTTACTACTATCTGCGGATAGTATTTTTTATATTCCATGCACTCATGCATTTTATGGAACTCGACCAATTGCTATTTTCCCCACACACAAGATCTATGCATAACCATCCGTCGTACAAGTATTTTATCAGCTCTCCTGTTTCTTGCGGCCAGTTGTTTCGCGGTAAAAGGCATCATTCAAATGCGTTTTGATATATTTGACAAAGGTGTTTTTCTCTCCTAGTTCCTGAAAATGAAAATCAAAATCAACACGAGCTCAAGCCTTAATTATCTAGTTTTCCCCTGCCATATTAGGATGTTATACAGGAAACAACCTCAAAAAAACGCATCTACTCATAATTATGAGGAAATACAAGGTCACTTATCATGAAAGCCCTGATGGGAGCCTGTCTTCACTTTTCCAAATTCGCTGGTTTGACTTGGGTACTCTGCGTGCTGTGCCTGTACCCCATTGGGGTGGAAGCGATGGCGACATGCTTTTAAACAAGGAGAGATCATAATGGTTTACGACAATATTCTGGATTGCGTTGGTCATACCCCGTGCCTTCGTCTCAAATTCGACGAAGGTACGGTCTTTGCCAAGGCGGAATTCATGAATCCCGGCGGCTCTGTGAAAGACAGGATTATAGTCAAGATTCTCGGATTGGCAGAGAAAGAAGGCCTGTTGCGCCCGGGGATGAGAGTGGCCGAAGCCACGAGTGGCAATACTGGAATTTCTCTTGCCATTGCGGGAGCTGTACGGGGCTATCCCGTGACTATCTTCATGCCTGAAACTGCAAGTCAGGAGAGACGCAAATTATTGCGCCTACTCGGTGCCAACATGGTTTTGACCCCTGCACAGGAGAGTGTTGGCGGTGCCGTGGCCGCGCTCAAGGAATTTGTTCGTCATAGCCCGAATACATTTGTGATGAATCAGTTTTCCAATCAGGAAAATGTGGCTGCACATTATCACGGCACAGGACGCGAAATATGGGAAGACATGAAAGGGAATGTGGATTGTTTCATCAATGGAATTGGTAGTGGTGGCACTTTGATGGGAGTTGGTTCCTTTCTCAAGGAGCGGACAACAGGCCTGCACCTGCTCGCCGTGGAACCAAGAGGTGCGGCAGCTCTCTTGGGACACACTGCAACGCCACACAGTATCGAGGGCATTGGGGATGGATTTCTACCGGAAATTGTGGACCCCAGGCTCATTGATGCCGTGATGGAAATCTCGGATGAGGATGCCGTGGAATGCGCGACAAATCTGGCCCGGACCAAAGGTATTCTGGTGGGAATCTCCGCTGGCGCGAATCTGGCTGCGGCCATCATCATGCTCAAAAGAAATCCGGGTTGGCGGATCGCGACGGTACTGCCGGATCGGGCAGAACGCTACTTCAGCACTCCGCTTTTTCAAGGTGCCGCATAATGACGAAGACACTGTGTATCCACCAGCGTTCCCTTGTGTTGTTTATGATATTGGCGGTTGGTCTATTGCTGACG
>JAFLJW010000077.1 GCA_022712815.1 Pseudodesulfovibrio sp.
GGTGGCGATATGCGTACTGTCGTTGATACTCAGTTGATAGGTTTTGGGATCAATTCTTGAAAAGCCAAAAATATCGTGCTCTTCCGGCCCTTTTCCGGTGGAGAAAGAGGTCCAGTTGACTGGCGATAGTTCCGGCAGTTCAGCGCGAACAGTGGTGCTGTTTTTTGTGAGTCTGCCTATATTGGGCATGGATACGCCGATCTGCCGGGCCAAAGCAAGCGGCAACCCATCCAGACCGAGCACAACCAATCGTTTGCGTGGTTGATTCGATGAAAGAAGAATACTCATGGGGTCGGCATCACGGGCTTTAGTTTAGGAAATATCCGCTTCAAATTTCTTTAGAAAAAATGATGGGTTGTAGGATAGTTTGGCCTTTCTCAGTCCTTCGTCGCCAAGGTCCTGCTCTCGATTGACGTTGGTGAATTCGGAAGCGTCATTCTCCAGGAACATCTGGTTGATGGCCTGATAGACACCCTTGTAGCGGATGTCTCCTTTTTCAAAATGGATAACCAGCGAATCCTCGCACAGCGGCTCGGCCACGGTATAGGCAATGACCTTGCCATCAACGCGCAGGGTGGCTCCCATCAGGCCATCAATCTGATCGATATTGTGCAGGACGCGGGTGATGGCGCGATTTTCCGCCTTTAATGCATCAGACGGATTGTTTTCCTCGTACCACTTGTACCATTCGTCCTGCATCTCAAGGACTTCCTCGACACATTCCGGTCTCATGGATTCGTATTGATAGCGGTAGTTTTTCTTGAACTGGTTGAGAAGATTCTTCTTTTTATGGAATTTTTTGCCTTTGAGGGCGATCAACTCTTCCACGGAATACACATAGTCCCAGTGGCCCCGATTTTCGGTGAGGGTGATGGAGTCGCCGTAGGCTTTTCCCCACAGGGCGGCCAGTTCTTCCGGGACACGGGTAAATTTACGGCTTTCCCGCATGGCGCCGCAGCCTGACCAGTCGTACTTTTCCCACGGGCCGACCGGTGCCCAGTAAACGGTTTCCGGTTTTGTCTGACGGATGAAGCAAAGTTCTTCATGAAAGGCCCATTCGAGGCCGTAGTGTTCGCACCAGCCAAAGACATTGGCGAACGAAAAGTCGCTTGTCAGAAGTTGGGGGCAGCCGGAGAGGGCTTTGTGGTATTCTTTCTGCCGGTCAAGGCTCAGGGGTTCAAAATCAAGTTGCATAGTGGTCCTTAGCTGGTGTTTTTGCCGTTTTTGGTCTTGATCAGGGCGAACTTCTGCCAGTTCTTGAAGGTGAAGACATAGAGCAGAACTGAGGATTGCACGATCTGTGAACAGAACATGGCAATCCAGATGCCTTCGGCACTATTCATAACAAAATGGCCCAGATAATAGGCCAGCGGGAGTCTGATAAGCCATGACGCGCCTCCCATGATGAACATGTTGTATATGGTCGCGCCTGCGCCGTTCAAGGCACCTGCCAGAATCATGCTGGTCAGGGTGAACGGAATGGCGAGCATGTTCCACTTGAGATAGCTCATCGCCTGGGCAGCAACTGCGCTGTCCGGGGTTAGCAAGTTTACCCACGAGGCGAGGAATTGCCATATGATGATGGAAAAAAGCGAGATGGAGACAAGGCCCAGTCCAAGTATGCGAAAGCCGAACTTCTTGGCTTCACCGGGTTGCTGTGCGCCAAGATAATGACCGATCAGGATGCTTGCGGTCATGTTGAAGGCAAATGCAGGCAGGAAAAGCAGGGCCTCGATGCGCAGGCCGATAGCCATACCGGCAAGGGCGTCAATCTTTCCCCATGGCAGGCTGGCGGTGATGGCATAAAGCACCAGATAGCCGGAATGCCAGACTATTTGCAAAAGCCCTGCTGGCCAGGCAACTTTGGCGAGATAGGGGACTGCCCGTTTTATCCAGCGCAAGGGAGGGAAGCTCTCGGGTTTGAGAAGCCCTTTCCTGTATAACATGTACAGGTTGACGCTTGCGCCGAGTGATACGGAACCGAATGTTGCCCAGGCCAGTCCCTTGAATCCGATGTTGGGGAAACCCCACCAGCCGAGGCCCAGACCGATATCAAGCACCCCGTTGAGGATAGTGACGGCCATTATGCTGTAAAGCGGGTACATGACTTCTTTACGCGCTCTGAAGATGGCATTGGTGATGATCATCATATAGTAGGGCGGCAGGACCAAAAGGTAGACAGTCAGAAAGTATTCGGTAACAGGACGCATTTCCTCGGGAATTTGCAGAGCATTGAGGAGAAGGTTGGTGAGAGGAAGGCCCAGCATGAGGAAAATTCCACCGAGGATCGCGGCCAGGATAAGGCAGAGGCCGACATAGCGTTTGACCCGTTTGTGGAGTCCCGCTCCGATTGACTGGCTGATGGCGGCCACTGCACCATTGGCGATTGCCATGGCGACGACCAGGAGAAAGAATAATGATTGCGAAATGATACCAAGTGATGCCTGGACTTCACGATTAATGAGACCAGCCACCCAGACATCGGCCAAACCAATGAAAAAGTGAAAGAGCATCATCAGGATTTGAGGCCAGGCAAGGTTCCAGATCGTGCGGTATGGAGCCCGCGACATATTTACGGCGTTGAGTTCGTTTGACATGTGTATCGTATGTTTAAAGGCAGACCGACTGTGGCAAGCCATCGGTAGAGAATAGGTCTTTATTGCTGATTGCCAAGGGGACTCGTAAATATTTCTAATGCTGGTGAGGCGTGTCCCCTTCCTCGTGCACGTGGGTGTGCGTGTGCGGCTTGAGTATGCCGGGTCGGATGTGCCCATCTCGCATGGCGATGAGCCGGTCTGTGGTGGCGGCCAGGAAATCCGGTTCATGTGAGACTACCAGTCGCGCCATGTCGAGGTTTCCCAAAATTTCAATCAATCTGTCTTTGGCTTCGGGAGACAGTCCTGAGGTCGGTTCATCCAGTACGAGTACTTCCGGCTGCATGGCAAGGATTGTTGCCAGTGCCACGAGCTTTTTTTCGCCGCCGGACAACCGGTAGGGGACTCGATCCTCGAAACCGGACAGTCCCACGATTTCAAGGGCCTGTGCGGCTCTGTCAGAAGCATCACTCTTTGTAAGCCCCTGATTCAACGGACCAAAAGCAACATCATCCAGAACGGTCGGGCAAAAAAGCTGATCATCCGAATGTTGAAAAAGGAAGCCGATGCGGAGTCGTGCTTCGTCAAAAGCCTTGCCGTCTGCCATTGTCTTGCCAAATAACTCCACTTCACCTTTTTGAGGTTTTATCAGCCCCATCAGGATATGCAGCATGGTGGTCTTGCCTGCGCCGTTGGGACCGAAAAGACCGAGTTTTTCATCATTGTGCAGGTGAAAGGTCAGTCCGGTAAGGGCGTTATCCCTGTCTGGAAAGGC
>JAFLJW010000237.1 GCA_022712815.1 Pseudodesulfovibrio sp.
TTGCCAAACCCGGCGCGACCCTGATCGGATCGGACTCCCACACCCCGACCGCTGGCGGCATCGGCTCCATGGCCATGGGCGCGGGTGGCCTGTCCGTGGCACTCGCCATGGCTGGCGAAGCCTATTTCATCCCCATGCCCAAAGTGGTCAAGGTTGAGTTGACCGGGACACTGACCGGCTGGGCCGCTGGCAAGGATGTTATCCTGCATCTGCTCGGCATGCTCACCGTCAAGGGCGGCGTGGGCAAGGTCTTTGAATACGCAGGCCCCGGCGTTGCCAATTTGTCCGTGCCGGACCGGGCCACCATCACCAACATGGGCGCGGAACTGGGCGCAACCACTTCCATTTTCCCGTCTGACGAGAAGACCAAAGATTTCCTTGAGAAGATGGGACGCGGCGATGATTATATGGAACTGATCGCTGACGATGATGCCAAGTACGACGAAATCGTCGAGATCAATCTGTCCAAACTGGAACCCATGGTGGCCCAGCCGCACATGCCGGACGTTGTCTGCAAGGTCAAAGACCTGATCGGCAAAAAAATCGACCAGTGCGCCATCGGCTCCTGCACCAACTCATCCTACTCGGACCTGAAGAACACCGCTCAGATTCTCGCAGGCAAGCAGACCCCGCCCGAAACCGACCTGCTCATCTCCCCCGGCTCCAAGCAGGTGGTAAAGATGCTGGCCCGCGAAGGGCTGATCGAACCGTTGCTTGATTCCGGCGCACGCATCCTTGAGTGTACCTGCGGTCCCTGCATCGGCATGGGTGGCTCTCCGACCTCGGCTGGTGTGTCCGTGCGAACATTCAACCGCAATTTCGAGGGACGTTCCGGCACTCTAGACGGCCAGATTTACCTTGTTTCCGCTCAGACTGCCGCCCGCCTGGCCCTTGAAGGCGAATTCACCGACCCGGCCACATGGGGCGATGCCCCAGAGCGCATCGAGCTGCCAGATGATGTCCCGTCCATCCGCAGCCTGTTCGTGTTCCCGCCGGATAATGGCGACTCTGTTGAAATCATGCGCGGACCCAATATCGTTGCTCTGGAAGATTTCGACAAGCTACCGGAAACAATCGAGGCCAAGGTGCTGCTCAAGGTCGGGGACAACATCACCACCGATCACATCCTGCCGGCCGGTGCTGAAATCACCGCGCTCAGGTCCAATATCCCGGCCATCAGCCAATATATATTCAACCGAGTTGATGAAGGATTCGTTGGCCGCATCAAGGAAACCGGCAAAGGTGTCATCCTCGGCGGCGACAACTATGGGCAAGGTTCCAGCCGCGAACACGCCGCTCTCGGCCCCCGCCATCTGGGCGTCAAGGCGGTCATCGTCAAATCGCTGGCCCGTATCCACCGCGCCAATCTGGTCAACTTCGGTATCCTCCCGCTGTTGCTCGTCAATGAGAACGATTATGACAAGCTCTCCGAGGGTTCCAGCCTGACCATCCCGGCCCGCGACATGACTCCCGGCGGGACCATCGGCATCACCACCGACTCCGGCGACATCATTGAAGTCACAAATGATTTGACCAAAAAGGAACTGGAGATTATCCAGTCAGGTGGGTTGCTCAACGCAGTCCGTGAATCAGTTGGTTAAAAAGGCTCCATCTGCCGCGTTGCTGCACTTGGAACCTTTTGAACTTCCTGACAAAAATAAAATCCAACCCGACTGCTTCACGTGGAGTAAAGCAGTCGGGAAAACAAGCTTTCTGGAGCAGCGATGTTAGAAATAATGCGTGAGAACGCTGGAGGTTGGATCGTCAAGATCCTGTTTGCCGTCATCATTTTCATCTTTATCTTTGCCTTTGGCATGGGTGATATGGATAATAGCAGAGACCCGGTCATGGCCACTGTCAATGACCAGATCATCACCGAGGCCGAATTCCAGGAAGCCTTTCAACGCATGGCGGAAAACGTCCGCAACGCCAACCCGGACCTTACTCCTGCCCAGCTCCAGACCCCGCAGTTCAAGCAGGTGGTTCTGGGTGAGCTTATAAACAACAAGCTGCTTCAGGCTGAGGCTGCGGCCCTTGGCGTATCCGCATCAGATGAAGAAATCTTTGCCGGAATATCCAACCAGTCTTTCTTCAAGAATCAGGCTGGTGTCTTTGATTCGAACGTCTATCAGATGGCAGTCCGCCAACTCAGGATGACTCCTGCCCAATTTGAAAAGAACTTCAAGCAGGAGCTGATTGCCGCCAAGGTCAAAAACCTTGTCCGCCAGTCCGGCGCAGTCACCCCGGATCAGGCCCGTCAGATCTTCAACTGGGTCGGTGAAGAGGCTCGGATCGACTATATTCAGGTCGCTCCCAGAGACTATGTTGATTCCATCACCGTGGACGAAAAAGAAGTGGCCGCGTTTTACGAAGAAAACAAGGAACGCTTCATGGTCCCGGCGCAGATTCGCTTGCGCTACCTCTCCTTCACTCCTGCCGACCTTGCCAAATACCAGACCGTCACTGACGAGGAAATCAAGGCCTACTATGATGCCAATTCCAGCTCCATGCAGCAGGAAGAAGAGGTCCACGCCCGTCACATTCTGGTTAAGGTCAATGAGACTGATCCCGATTCCGTAAAAACCGAAGCCAAAAACAAAATTGAACGGGTCCTGAAAAAAGCCAAAGCTGGCGAGGACTTTATCGTCCTGGCGCAGAAATATTCCGAAGGCCCCAGCGGACCCAGCGGTGGCGATCTGGGCTGGTTTGGCCGCGGTGCCATGGTTCCCGCATTTGAAGCCGCTGCTTTTTCCACCGGCAAAGGTGAAATTTCCGAGATCATCAAAACCCAGTTCGGCTGGCATATCATCAAGATCGAGGACCGCAAGGAAGCCAAGACTCAGGACCTGAAAGATGTCAGGGCCGAACTAAAAGAAAAAATCGCCCGTGAAAAGGCTGCTGAAAGCATTACCGACCTGCTCGACCTCTCCATGGACCGCCTCGTGTCCGGCATGAAGCTCGACGAGGTCGGCGATGAAGTCAACATGGTAGCCATCACCTCCCAGCCCATCCCGGAACAATTCCTCGCCCAGTCATTCGGCCTGACCCCGGAAGCGGCCAAAGTGGTCATGGATATTCCTGAAGGTGAAGCACACAACACGCCACTGGCCGTTGACGGCGGATACATACTCGTTGAAAAGGTCGAGGATATCCCGCCCACCCCCATGCCTCTCAAGCAGGTCCAGCCGTCCATCATCAATAACATCAAAGCCCGAAAGGCCGCTGAAAAGGCCAAAGCAGAAGCTGAGAAAATACTCAAGGCCCTCACCGGTCCCGATGCACAGGCCGCTGCCAAAAAGTACACTGGTC
Organism: Pseudodesulfovibrio sp.; assembly: GCA_022712815.1. Classification (GTDB taxonomy): domain Bacteria; phylum Desulfobacterota; class Desulfovibrionia; order Desulfovibrionales; family Desulfovibrionaceae; genus Pseudodesulfovibrio. The sequence goes on from JAFLJW010000237.1 coordinate 3,310, forward strand.
GCATCATGACATCCGAGGCTTTTGATCGTCAGGGTAACATCCCGGCTCTGGGTCAGGACCGGAAACTCGCCCAGGCTATCTTCACTGCCAAGGACGATGCGTGGTTGCCCACAGTCTATCCGCTTCAGACCGGCATCTATATTGCCCGCATGAAGGAGCTGATTCCGGCATCCGATGCCGCCTGGGAAGAGCAAAAGGAACTCTGGATAGAACAGGCCGGCCAGAACTACGAGCAGGAAATCCTGACCTCCTTCATGACCGGACTCCGTGAAAATGCAAACATCGAAATCACACGACCGGACCTGTTGAACTAGTTCGGACGAGCAAGAAAAAAAATTGATCCGCCTGAGGCAGCTTATACTGCCTCAGGCGGATTTTTTTGCGTATCGCTTACTAAAAAAGAAGGATTGTAAGGTGCTTTATCCCGGCATCCGTACCATGCAGTAAAATCCACCGGAGTGATGGCCGTTCATGGTCTCGAACACAGTCTCCTTGAAAACGAGAATATCGAAGTCAAAAAAAAGGGCTTCCATGTGATTACGGTCGTGATGACGCATAACCCCGCCGTCCGGGAGATCGAAGATACCGTAGATGCCGTGCCTTTCCTGTCCCAGCTTGTAGCGGTCGAGGTTGCGCTTGTCGCAGTTGATCAGGAAATCGTTGATGTAGAGAACTCCGCCCGGTTTGAGCACACGCCTGATCTCGATCAGGGCCTCGGCCTGTGTCCTGGTCTCAGCCATGCAGGTGAAGACTCCGAGCATGACGGCAGCGTCAAAGGAGTTGTCCTTGAGCGGCAGCGGCCCACCTGAGTAAGCTGTGAGATCAAGCTCCGGAAACTCGGCCTTGCCCCGCTCAACCAGAGAATGGGAAAAATCGAACCCGCTGAGATTGGAGTACCCGGCTTCGGACAACTCGGCCAGCGTGCGCCCATAGCCGCAGCCGAAATCGAGAATATCCGCGCCCAAAGAGACGTATTCCTTGAAAATTTCCATCATGAACGGTGTGGTAAAGGTTTTATCCTTTCCCTTATCCGTCCAGTATCGTCGTTGACCGTCTATGAGAACCTCCTGAGTGCTTCGACCCTCTCCTAAATATTTAAAAAAATGACTAAAGAATCAAGCGTACATAATACAGGCCACGCCCGCGCTGCACTCTCATCAACACGGTCTTTTGCAACCGACTGCGCAGGAAGGCGTTTAACAGGTCTATTCCAGAGTTCAAACGGCGGTTGCCTATCTGATGAATGATGTCCCCGGCCTGCAAACCGAGCGTGGCGGCCGGGCTGCCGGGTACGATGACCGTCACCTCCGCGCCGCCGCCCTTCCTGCGATCTGCCAGCTCAAATCCCCACCGGGTTCGAACAAGGGTCAGGGCCTTTTCCTTGTCAAGCACCTGAGGCTTGAGATTGAGCTTCTGATGCTTGCCTTTTCGCAAGAGGACAACCGTCAGGGACTCGCTCCTGGTGACGCTGAACATCTGAGTGAGATAGTCGTCCTTGTTGGAAATCCCCCGGCCATTCACGGCCAGAATGATATCACCCGGCCTGATTCCGACCTCGGCCCCCGGAGTGGACGGGTAGACCTCGGAGACAAGCATCCCCTTGAGATTTTTCAGATTGAAATACCGGGCCGTGGGCTGATCGATGTCCTGTCCGAAGATACCGAGCCAGATGGGAGCGACGTGGCCTGTGTCAAGCAACTCGGCAACCACGAACTTGGCCTTGTTGACCGGAATAGCAAAACCGATCCCTCCCCCCCCCCCCCCCCCCCCCCCCCCCCCCCCCCCCCCCCCCCCCCCCCCGCCCCCCCCCCCCCCCCCCCCCCCCCCCCCCCCCCCCCCCCCCCCCCCCCCCCCCCCCCCCCCCCCCCCCCCCCCCCCCCCCCCCCCCCCCCCCCCCCCCCCCCCCCCTCCCCCCCCCC
>JAFLJW010000203.1 GCA_022712815.1 Pseudodesulfovibrio sp.
TCGGCGACAGTTGCATCGCAGATGAGGATGTATCCGATGCCGCAGTTGAAAATCTGGAGCATTTCGGGCCAGGAGAGGTCGCCCTGCTCCTTGAGCCAGTCGAACAGGGGCAGCATGGGCCAGGAGCCAAATTCGATCTTGGCTGCGGTGTCTTCGGGCAAGACTCGTGGTACATTGTCGTAAAAACCGCCGCCGGTGACGTGGATCATGCCCTTGATCTCAATGGACTTCATCAGTTCAAGTACCGGCTTCACGTAAATTTTGGTTGGCTCGATGAGCACCTCGGCCACGGATTTGTCAGTACCGGGAAATTTTTCGTCCGTTTTCAGCCCGGACTCATCAAAAATCTTGCGGATGAGCGAATAGCCGTTGGAATGCGCACCGGACGAGCCAAGGCCGATCACCACATCGCCGGGGGTCACGGACTTGCCGGAGACGAGCTTTGGCGTATCGACCATGCCGACAGCAAAGCCGGAGAGGTCGTATTCGCCATCGGGGTAAAAACCGGGCATCTCGGCGGTCTCTCCACCAAGGAGAGCGCAATCAGACTGGCGGCACCCCTCGCAAACGCCGGAAACGACCTGCTCGGCCACACCGGACTCAAGTTTGCCGGTGGCGAAATAGTCAAGGAAAAAAAGTGGTGCCGCGCCCTGAACCAGTACGTCATTGACGGACATGGCAACCAGATCAATGCCCACGGTGTCGTGCTTGTCAAACATGAACGCGAGCTTGAGTTTGGTGCCGACGCCATCGGCCCCAGCCACCATCATCGGGGCTTCCATGCCGGTCAGGTCGGGCTTGAACAGACCGCCAAAACCGCCGATATCGGTCGCCACGCCGGGCGTGAAGGTGGATTTCACCATATCCTTGATGCGGCTGATGAACCGGTTGCCCGCTTCAATATTCACACCGGCATCGGTGTAGGCCTGTGAACGTTTCGCGCTGTCGCTCATATTTAGCTCCTGAAAAGTTGTCGAGATGGGTGTGATATAGATTGTTGTCCGCGCAAATTCAAGAAAAGACTTGCCCGGCGCGTGATTTGCATTGCCTTTTAAAATTCTGGTATTTACTAATAGGAATACGCGAAAAAATCGAGTGCCTGGGAGGAAATCATGCGCCATTTCAGTACAATATTCGTTTTCACCGTGGCTGTTGTCATTTTGACGCTCTCGCTGGCACTGGCCGGAGCCAAGTTCAAGAATAAAGATACGGCGAAAAATCGTCAGGATAACGCCTTTGGCACCGACCTTGGCGAGGACACAAGCAATATCGAATATGGCACCAACGCCGCAGATGACAATACCATCAAGTCCAAGGCCCGCCCAAAAAAAGAGTCGGTGGACTGGTATGACAAGATAATCATCACCGTGAGCCCGGACACCCAGTGGCCCAAGGGCGATGGCACGACAAAAAGTACCACAACCCAGACAAACTATAACAATGCGACTGACGCCCAAACGACCACCACGACCACACAGGAAAACAAAAAATGGTAGCCTGATATTCTCTTATCGCCAACCAATGACGAAACTCGCCCCTTCTGGCATAGTGCTGACAGGAGGGACTGTTATGTTTGAAGCGAGACTGTGGAAATCCCTGAAAGACGATGAGGTCCAGTGCCGCCTTTGCAATCACTACTGCATTGTCAAGCCGGGTGAACGCGGTAAATGTGGTGTGCGCGGGAACACGGATGGCGTTTTATACGCCCTCAATTACGGCAAGATCGCGGCTCTGAATCTCGACCCGGTGGAGAAAAAACCGCTTTATCATTTCCAACCGGGCACCCGCACCTATTCCTTTGCCACCATGGGCTGCAACTTGAGCTGCACCTTTTGCCAGAACTGGTCGCTCTCCCAGCCGCCTCGCGAGGACGGCCAGATCAAAGGCCAGATCATGACCCCGGAGCAATTGGTGAATGAGGCCATCAGGCACAAGGCAGCGAGTATATCCTACACCTACTCCGAGCCGACCATATTTTTTGAGATGATTCAGGACACGGCCAAACTGGCGAAGGCCAAGGGCTTGAAGAATATAATGGTTTCCAACGGCTTCATGAGCCGGGAGTGTCTGGACGAACTCGCCCCGCTCATCGACGCCATCAACGTGGACCTCAAATGTTACACCGAAAATTTCTACCATGACATCACCGGCGCACACCTTAAGCCGGTGCTTGAAAACCTGAAATACATCAAGCACACGCTTGGGTGGTGGCTTGAAGTGACCACCTTGCTCATCCCCGGCAAAAACGATTCGCCAGAGGAACTCGACCGGCTCACGGATTTCCTAGCCAATGAAATCGGCCCGGACACGCCGTGGCACATCTCCCGCTTCCACCCGGACTACAAGATGAACGACACCGGCGTAACACAGGCCAACGGTCTGAAAACGGCCTATACCATGGGCAAATCAAAAGGCCTCAAATACGTCTACATCGGCAACATGCCCGGCGTGAACCAGCAGCACACCACCTGCCCCGGCTGCGGCATGCTGCTCATTGACCGCTCCGGATTCACCTCCACCCGCCCGGCGATCAGG
>JAFLJW010000078.1 GCA_022712815.1 Pseudodesulfovibrio sp.
ATGGGGTCTGGGGAAGGGGAGAGGAAAACCCCCTTTTCACAAAGGGGGTTTTCCTCTCCCCTTCCCCAGCCGCCGGAGGCACACAATATGCTAGAATTACTGCGAATCCGAAATCTTGCTCTCATCGAGGATGTGGAGCTTGAGTTTTCTCCCGGCCTCAATACGTTGACGGGCGAAACCGGGGCTGGCAAGTCGTTCATTCTGCGGGCCGTGGATTTCCTCATGGGCGAACGCATGGACAAAAAACTGGTCAGGCCCGGCAAGGAAAAGGCCTCGGTCGAAGCTCTTTTCGTGCTGCCGGAAGGTGAGACTGTCATCCGGCGCGAGCTTTCCGCTGAGACCGGGCGCAGTCGGGTTTATGTCAACGATATCCTCTCCTCCCAGCCGACCATCCGTGACATGGGGGCCAGACTCATCATCCACACCAGCCAGCATGGGCAGCAGAAACTGCTCTCTCCCGCCTTTCAGGGTGAGGTGCTTGATTCCTTTGTCCCGAACCAGAATCTCCTGCCTGAGCGCAATGAGAAATTCGCTGTCTTAAATGACGTTCTGGACCGCAAACGCCGCCTCATGAAAAAATTTGACGACATCGAAAAGCAGCGTGATTTTCTGGAATATCAGAAAAAGGAAATAGACAGGGTCAATCCGCAGCCCGGAGAAGAAGAGGATCTGGAAGAGCGCAAAAAGATACTCAAGGACCGTGAACGGGCGGGGGAATGTCTGCAAAACGCGCTCAACATCCTGCACGGCGAGATCGGTATGCTCGACAATATCACACTGCTGACCCGCGAAATGGAAATCATTGCCCGGCTCTTCCCCGGCTTTGACGAAGACCGCGAGGCCATCGAGGGACTGCGCATCCGGCTGCATGATCTAGACTCCCGGCTCCGACGCGGCCCGGACGATCTGAACGACGATGAAGTCATGAGCCTCGATGACATCGAATCCCGCCTCTATGATCTGGCAAAACTCAAGCGCAAACTCAGGCGCGGGCTGAACGAAATCATGGGCCTCAAGGCCGAGATCGACGAAAATTTGTCCTTCCTCGATGCCTGCGCACTGGACCTCAAGAGTCTCAGACGCGAAGAGGAAGCCGCTGCCAAAGGACTCAAGGCCACCCTGACCACGCTCAATCGCGCCCGACAAAAAGCGGCCAAAGAGCTGTCCATCCGCATCGTTGACGAGCTGACGGACCTCGGCTTTTCCGAGCACGTCAAGGTCCACTTCGAGTTCGACACCCGCGAGCTCTACCCCGGCTGCGAAGACATGCGCGGTCGCCTCATGTGGGTTCCCAATCCGGGCCAGCACCCCCAACCGCTCGACAAAATCGCATCCGGCGGAGAGCTGTCCCGTTTCCTCCTCGCCCTCGTCACCCTGCGCGGCAACAACGAAAAAAACCACGACTCGCTCCCTTCACTCATTTTCGACGAAGTGGACGCTGGTATCGGTGGCCTGACCTTGAACAGTGTCGGCGCGAAACTCCGCACCCTGGCCGACCGCCAGCAAATGCTGCTCATCACCCACTGGCCGCAACTCGCAGGCCTGGCCGACCGCCATTTCCTCATCATGAAGGAAGTCGTGAGCGGCGAGACCTATACGAGATGTAATCGTCTGGAACCCGGTCAGATCAAGGGTGAATTATCACGCATGGCAGGCGGCGGCGAACAAGGCGAGGCCCTGGCTGATAAATTGGTGAAGTAAGAGAGGAATGCCTCCGGCGGCTCAAGAACCCTTTGAGAAAAGGGTTCTTGAGAATCTCCTAAACTTTTTGGGTGCGCTTCGCGCGGGGTAGACGCAATGAAACCATTTGCATCCTATATTGAATCTTATTTCCATGAAATTGGAGGATCAAACGAGAGAGTCCCTGATGGCCGCGCCGCATCATTTGATTTTTGCTACAATTACTTCTTCACGTTCTACGAAGAAGACAAAATCCAAGAAATAGCCGACCCTGAAAACATACAACTCAGTTGTCTACAGTTAGGATTTTATCTTGCAAGCTGGGGGATGCTGCGTGGATCATCTTTTTTATTGCAAAAAAGCATCAAACACTACGAAGCCCTCATTAACATTATTGCTAAAACTGACCATATTTTGTGGGAAATTGATTTAAATACATATGATCAAGAAGATATCAGGACAAAGTTGATAGCGACCAAGAGCATAATAAAAAGAGCACTGGGAACGGAAAAATCCATACCAAGCGACACTTTGACAACAAAAATAATGCTTGGCGTATTCGGGAACCTCCCTGCTTTTGACACCTATTTCACACAAGGCATGAAGAACGCTGGCTACAAATTTAGCGGAACGTTTAACAACAACAGCCTGAAAACACTACACGAATGTTACGTAGACCACAAAAAAGCTATCGACAGTTATGACATTAGAACTCTTGGATTTAACAATGGAAAGGAAACAAATATCCGATACACCAAAGCAAAAAATCTGGATATGTACGGCGTAATGAAAGATGATGAGAACAATAAATGACCACACTCTTCATCTCTCTCTATATAAAGCTCTTCTTCCTCCTCACGCCGTTCTTTGTGCTGACGGTTTTCCTTACCCTGACGGATGGTTTGGATAGGACGGCGCAGCAGAAAATGGCGGTGCGGGTGACTGTTTCCGGGCCATATCGGTTGCCAAAAAATTGTGCGCCCCCTATGATACCTTTCAATCCATGAACCTTTTCGCCCCTTTGCAGGTACACATGACAAAAATATCCACCAGAAAAGCCCTGACCATGTTTGGTGTGACCGGTGTATCAATCGCTCTGCTGCCGTCCATTTCCTTTGCGGCGAAGGACACCATTATTTGTGGCTGGGACAAGACTTTCCCGCCCTATTCAATGGAGCGCAACGGGGAAATGACCGGTATTCTGGTGGAATGCATGGACAACCTGCTCGGTACGCGCATGGGGTACACTGTGGAGCACAGGGGGTATGACTGGCCCATCGCGCAGGAACTGGTTCACTCCGGCAAGGCGGACAGCTTGTGTACCAACCCCACGGATGTGCGAAAGCAGTTCATCTATTTTT
>JAFLJW010000079.1 GCA_022712815.1 Pseudodesulfovibrio sp.
CGGCATGGTCATTGCCAAAGCCTATATTTCCCGACGCAAAGGCAAGAAACTCATCAACCAGTCTGTAATGGTGGTCGGGCAGGAAAAAGGACACGGGCAGGAATTCCGCAATGGTGGCTCGATCAAACCTTGGGGAAACAGCAAGGCCCTCAAGTACATGAAAGTCGCGGCCAGAGAGCAGATTCCCATCCACGCCTACATAAATACGCCTGGCTCTTATCCTGTTGAAGATTTTCCCGGTGCCGCGCAGCAAATTGCCGAGAATATTTACGAAATGGCAGGGCTGACCGTACCGATTGTCGCCATTTTTTCCGAAGGTGGTTCCGGCGGTGCTGAGGCTATCGGCCTGGCTGACAAGCGGCTCATGTTATCCCATGGATACTATTCCGTCATCTCACCGGAAGGTGCCGCTGCCATTGAGGGTCGTATTCGCGGCTCGCAACGCGCCCCTGCCGAACTCATCGAGTCCTGTGCACTCTCCCAGCAAATTACCGCTCAGGACAATCTTAAAAATGGCTATATCGATGAAATAATTGAGGAACCTCCTCTTGGCGCACGGGCCGATCATTTCGATTTCTACAAGCAGATTCGTGAACAGGTGGTTCGCGCCACTGATGAAGTTTCCCTATCCGTGCGCGGAATGACCCTGTTCAGGGCAGTTGCCATGCGCCTTTTTCATAAGGATGCAGACATCATCGTTCGCTGGGCACTCAACGAAAAGGCTCGCGAACGCATAGTTGCCAAGCGTTTCAAGAAATATCGCAAACTGGCGCAAGGAGCTTATCAGGACAATCGTTCCCTTCTGGAAAAGCTCAATGCAACAAGGTCCGGTATTGTTTCCTCCTCAACGTCAGCCGTGCAGTACGGCCTGATCAAGCCGTTCAAACAACGCATTGCCCAGATTCTTGAAGAAGCCACGGATGAATTTCATGTCGTCACCGGAAAATTCACCAGATTTGTCCACAATGCGCTCAAGAAAGTTGGAATCGCATCCCTTGGCGACAAGCAAAAGGAAATGGAACTGACCGGCCTTTCCAAGGTAAAACAAACCAAAACTATTATTGAAAGCGATTCGGGATATGTCAGTCCTCAGGCGTTGGTGGATCGTGAAATCACGTGTCCACACGCAAACAAACGCGGTTGTCTGGATATTTGGGCTCGCGACCTGTTCACTGATTTTGCCGGAGTCTGCCCTAACTGCGGATACAATTTCCCCATGGAATACCAGTGGTATCACCATAATGTCTTTGACAAAGATTCCATCCGGGAATTCAATCGTGACATCGCTTCGGGCAATCCCACCGGATTTCCCAATTTTGAACAGCGCATTGATGCTGCCAAAGAAAAAACCGGCCTGCAAAGTAGTTGTATCACATTCAATGCCAGACTCGATGGAATTCGCCTCACCTGTGCCAACCTGATCGCCAATTTTCGTGGCGGTTCCGTGGGCGCGGCCGAAGGCGAAAAATTCATTCGCGCTCTTGAGCTGGCCCAGACCAAACATCAGCCTTTCCTTGCATATGTACACGGCACGGCTGGTATCCGTATTCAGGAAGGAGTCAACGGCCTCATCCAGATGCCGCGCTGCACCATGGCCGTCCGTAAATATATTGAGGAAGGCGGTCTCTACATCGTCTTGTATGACACCAACTCATACGCTGGCCCGGTTGCGTCATTTCTCGGCTGTTCGCCCTACCAGTACGCAGTACGATCTTCCAGGCTCGGCTTTGCCGGTCCCGGTGTGATCAAGGAAACAACTGGAATAGACATTCCGCCGGACTATCATAATTGCTACAAAGCCTTGTCCAGAGGCCATATCCAAGGCATTTGGAGCCGCAAGGACATCCGCAAGAACCTGCATCAGGCCTTCCTGACTATCGGTGGACGGAACCTCTACTATAGATAAATACAAACACAATATGTATGTAAAAAACGGCGACCGCTAATACGGTCGCCGTTTTTTTGTCCCATGAAACCCAATCCCTGCCTAATCGACACAGCGTGGTAACAACCGTCCTCTTTCCTCATGTACAATTATTTCAATTGGTAGCTGATTAATCAAATGTAAACGATCAGCCAAGCCTGTCTGGCAGATCAAGAAGGGCCACCATGACCAAATTCTTATTGTCACGGCTCATATACGATATAAATTCAAACAAGCAAGGGAATGCCATGCACATGGTTTTACCGAACGACACTCTAATGACCGTTCAACAGGATAACCACGCCCAACTCACCTTGATATTGATCATAATAAAAGATTATTTTGTTCTCAGAGAAATGTACGGACAGGAATTCACAGAGCAGATAGAGCGTGAACTCAAGGATACGCTAGACACAGTTACAAGAGGCAACGGCTCCTGCAACGACACGGAAAAACTCACCGTTGAATCTGGTGAAATTGTATTTCTCATCTCCCAATGCACTGCTCCGGCGGATTTTGCGTATGAGTGCAAACTCAAGGCTCAGGACGGACTCAAACGTACCATGTTCCGCCAGACAGGACTGGGCATTGATCTCGGCATGGGCTACTCCACGCTTAATTCCATCCCTGATTCAAAACTTGATGTCCATTTTATCACCTCTCTTGAAGAGGCTCGCCGCATGGCTCTCATTCCTTTGGACATGAAAAAATTGTCCATTTGTGACCGGTTCGATGCAATTCTTGCCAATGGGCAAATAAAGGCGCACTACCAGCCCATTCTTAATTTCAGAACCGGAACCATCATAGGTTGGGAGGCCTTGGCGCGGGGACCAAAGGGTTCATCATTCAGATCTCCCGTAATCCTGTTTGAAACAGCGGAGCAACTTGGCAGGCTCTTTGCCTTAGAAAAAAAATGCCGAGAGGCAGCAATTCGGAATATCGGCCAACTCAAAGATGGTCAAAAACTCTTTCTCAACATTCATCCCAAGACCATGGCTGATCCGGAATTCACACCGGGCAAGACTTTGGAGCTGATGGAAGAAGCTGGTCTATCAGCTGAAAATATTGTTTTTGAGATTACCGAACGACATAGCGTTCTGGATTTCGACCTATTTTATCGCACGCTTGATCACTATCGCCAGCAGGGTTTTCAGGTTGCCATCGACGATGCCGGAGCCGGATATTCAGGCCTCACGACGATCGCGGAACTCCAGCCGGATTACATAAAGCTCGACAAATCCCTCATAGACGGAATTCACAAAGACCCGATCAAACGCGCCCTGGTCGAAACAACGGTCACCTTTGCCGACAAGATAGGCGCACAGATCATCGGTGAAGGAATCGAAACCAAAGAACAGGCTATCTGCCTGAAAGATATAGGCGTCCATTGCGGTCAGGGATTCTTTCTCGCCAGACCGGCAGCACCAAAGCCATCTTTATCTAAGGAATGTCAGGAGTTACAATCGGTTGGAGATATCGTCAGGCGAAGCATAGCCTGTTCTCTTCCCATTGGTAAAATAGTACGAACTCCATACACAGTTTCCACGGATTGCCTTGTTTCCGAAGCGCAAGACATATTCAAACAGAATAGCAAGCTTTCCGACATTGTCGTGGCAGAGGATGACATCCCGAAAGGGCTGGTCATGGAATACCATCTCAACCGCCATCTTTCCTCGCAATACGGCATCGCACTCTATCACAAACGCCCAATCGATGCGGTCATGGACACCAATCCATTGGTGGTAGACCTCGATATGCCGGTCGAACAGGCAGCCCGTAAAGCAATGGAAAGAGAGCCGCTCAAGGCCTATGACGACATCATAGTGGTCCGCAAAGACACACTTTACGGTATCGTTTCCGTGCAAAAACTACTGGGTGCTCTGGCCAAAATCCAGGTTGAAATGGCCAAGGGATGTAACCCGCTGACCGGATTGCCGGGTAATGTCGCCATAGAACAGGAGGTGGAAAGTCGCATTTCCCTGAATCGACAATTCAGCATTATCTATGCGGATTTGGATCATTTCAAGGTTTACAATGATACCTACGGATTCAAAAATGGCGACAGGGTCATCAAGCTCGCAGCAGATATCATGACATGGGCCACTCAAAAACATGCCCCGCAGGATGCGCGTCTCTGCCATATCGGTGGTGATGATTTTGTCATCTTCACTCCCCCGGAATCAGTTGACAAAATATGCAAATCCATCCTCCGCTGCTTCGGCCGGCTGGTCAAAGGCTCCTACAGCAGTGAAGACCAGACACGAGGCTGGATCAAAGCCAAAGGACGTGACGCCAAGGAACGAGAATATCCTCTCGTGACCATCTCACTCGGGGTCATTGAAATATTTGGTC
>JAFLJW010000267.1 GCA_022712815.1 Pseudodesulfovibrio sp.
CTGGATTCCCTCATTCAAATCCCCCTGTACAATGACGAGCTACCGAACAAGACATACAACACACAGACTCTTTCCATGACCGACTATCAGAACCAGTCAACCGAAAAAGGCATCGGCTGGAGCGCAATCGATATCGGCAGATTGTGCGTGCCACTCAATGTTCTTCTTTACGAATTCGGAGAATTCACACCCAAAGTTCGTGCGGTAGTCTCTAGATGGAAGTTCGGGCGCATGTTCCGCGATGGGGTCATGTACGGTACAAGTCGTAGCTCCGGCCGCGAGGAGGTCCATCAGGAAGGACGACTCGGATATGAAGAATACGTCTCAAAATCTTTTGCCCTTCTCGGCTTCGACATCAGCCGGGCTTACAACTACCTGGACTATACCGGATTTGCCGAAGTGGAAGGAGTCGAAGTCCCGGTCGATCTTAGGTCGCCGAGCCAGTTCGGAGCTCACACATACACCCTGAGTGAGCCATATATCCTCGACGGCTTGGAATTCGGGTGGGATCATTACTCTCAAGAGTTTTCCTATCGCGTCTATCTGGCGCAAAAAAGACGATTTGAACGAACCGGTATTGTCACAGCCGTGACGGAAACAGCCCTCGGTGAGGACCCCTATTTCGTCTACAATACAGTTTTTGGCGACGGCGCACCCTGGGCAAGCCTGACAAGCGACGGCCTTCGCTCGGAAGATTGGAGAACCATGAGCACCAAGGCCGCTCTGGGATGGGCCTACCTCTATGTTACAGATTATAGTCCAATTCTTCTAAAAAAGGCACTCGCGCTGCAAACCGAAGAAGATGGATTTTACGCAGGCTTCTACGAAAATGACAACCGCATCAACAAGGCCATTACCTGCAACACCAACGGCATCATTCTCGAAACCCTGCACTTCAAGGTTTTCGGACCGTACCTGAAGATTCAAGGTCGAAGGTAAGGAGCCGCGGCCATGACGACTAAAGTAGCAATACCAATGCTCATCGTAAGCTTATTATGGTGGTCGCCATGCCTTGCCGAAAATGATGGCCCTTACATCAAAGACATACCCCAGCCCGGGCTGAGCACAGCGATCGAAGACGATACGTCATGGAGTTTCATGGACATGCTTTCCCGCTCGTTTACCATCGACACCAGCCGCCATGAAGAACCGGCGTCATCCCTTGGCGACGCCATCGCTCGAGAGATTTCCGTCAACGCAGGCTACACCACCTCAATAGCGCCATCAGTGCAGGACCATAAAAACGGCTCCCGCCAGAAGAAGATTCACAAGCAGGCCTTTAACCAGACACTTTCTTTCAATGGGATATCGCCATACTACGCCCGGTTGACATTCTATCAATATCTGGAACCGTCGTACCAACAGGGCTATGAGCCTGATTTCAGCTACAGCTTTGGAGTGGCCAACTACGCTCCCGACACTCTGAGCATGGAGTACGCCAACTATTCCGGCAACCGTCTCAACCCGAAAACGGGAGAGGAATTCACAGACATCAATGCTGGCACCATCATCTCTACGTACCGATACGAAATGCCAGAGTCGGTAACCAGATTTATCCATCCTTCCGAGGACGCCAGCATTCTGGGTTGGGCATCCCATAACCTGTCACCGGAGTATGAATCAGGCAAATGGTGGAAGCAATGGTTTGGCCTGGGACTGTCGGTGCCAATCTGGGATAAATTCAGTTTTTGGGGTCAAGCGAATGTCTATCCGGATTCATCGAAGCATTCCATTAGCGACCCGGACTTCATATACGGATTCGGCTATTACGACTGGACTCCTGGAGGGTTCATCGTTGCGTACAGCAGCTATGCCCCAAACGCTTTCCCATGGAGTCCTGAAAAGGGTGGCGACTTCTCTGACGGCAGTGTTTTCATAGGTTACAACCTTGATGTCGAAGCGATAACAAACTTCCTCACCGGGCAATCCAAAAAAAAGGGAAAAAAGCCAAGTCGGACGAAGTCCCCCTGGGGCCCCAACCAAAGGGATTGGGGATGGTAATGTCATGAGATTCTCCTCCTTCATACAAAAAAGTATGGTCTCCTGGCTGATCATCACTGCGCTTCTTGGCTCATGCCACTATCACGAGCAGGGACGGACGACTATGTTCGCTCCTGTTTCGCCCAATGTAGGCTTTCCCATCAGACAAGGTCCGCTATTGGAATCCGAGATACAGACGGCCAGCAGAGCATGGGCATATTTCGACCGAACCATCTTCCCGGAAACAGGGATACCGCAAGGTGCTGTCGGGAGCGATACTGTGACCATGTGGGATATCGGCAGCTACCTTGCCGCCTTGATTTCTGCCAAACGAATCGGCGTGCTGGATGAGATAACCTTCGACCGTCGAATGACATCAGTCATCTATTGGCTGAACACAATGGAACTCAACGATTATGGTTTGCCAAACAAGTTTTACAACGCTCGAACAGGTGAATTGATTCAAAACAATGGTCAGCCAGGTCAAGCTGGTTTCTCCGCCATAGATATAGGCCGCCTACTAATCTGGCTTCGTATTGTTCGAAATGAATTCATCAGTCATTCCACGGCCATCGACAGGATAGTCCTGCGGTTCAATTTCCGGCATGTGTTGGACAGCGATGGGTTGCTCCACGGAGCAACTGCCGCTTCCGACGGCAGAGTGACACTTTTCCGCCAAGGACGTCTCGGCCTGCAGCAATACGCTGCAATGGGATTCAAACTGTGGGGATTCAATGTCGACAAGTCACTGAAGATGAATCATGAGTCAGCCATCACCATCCTCGGTCACTGGTTACCCTTTGACAATCGCCCGACTGGAGATCCGGCCCAGATTGGGGCCGTAACGACTGGTATGGGAATGCTGACGGGGCTTGAATTCGGCTTTGTCGTTCCTCACGCAGAGAAACAAGGTACATCCTCTGCTCCCATGAGAAAGCTGGCCGATGCCATCTATCTTGTTCAGGAAGCTCGTTTCTCGCAACAAGGGCGGCTGACAGCCCGTGACCCGCACGTCATGGACCATTCCCCCTACTACCTTATCGATTCGCTGTATGCCCTTGGGATTCCCTTTGCCTCACTAGATAGCAGAGGAAATACCGTTCCTGATGCTGCAACCATATCCACCAAGGCAGCCTATGCAATGTGGGCACTTTACGACAGCCCGTATACAGACGCCCTCATAACCGCCTTGACTCCCATGTACGATGAATACGGTGGATGGTTCGCCGGGATATATGAGAAAGATGGCTCAACCAACCGTGCCATCACACTGGACTGCAACGCCATCATTCTGGAGGCGCTGGCATTTAAGGCTACCGGAGTGTTGTACAGCCAGTCCGACACCCATGGTTATTGGGAAAAACTACTGGAAAACAATAACTTCGAGCAACAGGGGCTGCCCCCATCCAGGTACCAGAAAGAATACCAGCCGTTGCTGGAAAATGAAAAAACGAGGCCAACCCCATGAGCATGCCTCACAGCCTCCTCGCAATCCTGTTGATCGCAGCCATTTTGGGAACCGGCTCTCCGGCCCCATGTGCCCCAATCAGGCCTGCCGAAAAACAGATCCCGAGACAGGGGCCGCTCACTGCCAATGAAAGACAATGGGCAGAAATCGCCTGGAGCTATTTCCAGAACAACGTCAACCCGGAGACAGGACTTGCCGGCGCTCAACCCAATTACGCGCCCTTCACCATGTGGGATATATCGGCCCACATCGCGGCCATCATTTCCGCTCATCAGCTGAATCTGATCGATGATAAGGAATTCGACTCACGCATTCGGAAAATCCTGCGTTGGTTCACTTCAATGGAACTATTCCGAGGCGACCTTCCAAACCAGTTTTACAGTGCCAATAATGGAAAAATGGTGGATTGGGCCAATGAGCCTGGCGAACTGGGCTGGTCGGCACTTGATCTCGGAAGGTTGCTGACATGGCTGAAAATTCTCAAGGAGCGCTATCCAGAATACAGCGAATTAGTGGACAAAAGCGTCATGCGTTGGAACTGGTCCAAACTCCTTGACCGCGATGGCACTATGTTCGGAGCGAGCTACTACCAACGAGATAAGAACAATCTGATCCATTACGCAGAAGGAAGGCTGGGATACGAAGAATATGCAGCACGCGGTTTTCTCCTGTGGGGAGCCAACACCGACGCCGCATCGACCGTCGA
Source organism: Pseudodesulfovibrio sp. (assembly GCA_022712815.1). Taxonomy (GTDB): domain Bacteria; phylum Desulfobacterota; class Desulfovibrionia; order Desulfovibrionales; family Desulfovibrionaceae; genus Pseudodesulfovibrio. Next base: position 4,155 of record JAFLJW010000267.1, read on the forward strand.
ACCGTATTCAGCCATCACCGTCTATGGTTTCCGGGTTCCTTTTGACGCAAGGGACCCCGAAAACCTTCATGCCCCCAACTTCGTGGTTTCTGAAAACTACGTCCTGGATGGTATTGAACACAATTGGGA
>JAFLJW010000080.1 GCA_022712815.1 Pseudodesulfovibrio sp.
ACACCTTCTCCCCTGGCTTCAAGCAGGAGACGCTCCAGATCACCTATGCATTTGCCGCAGCCGCCACCGGCCTTGGTGAAGTTGGTGATGTCTTCAACGGATTTGAGGTCATTTTCCTTGATGGCCCGAAGGATTTCCTCATCAAATACGCCGAAACATTCGCAGATCAGTTCGCCTTCGTGAGAGTGTTCAGCCTGGGGCGGGGCTTCGCCGCGCATGTTCTTGAGGGCCTGTTCCAAAGCTTCCTGCCCCATGACCGAGCAGTGCATTTTTTCGCGGGGCAGACCACCCAAATATTCCGCAATATCCTTGTTGGTGATCTTTTCAGCTTCTTCAATGGGCTTGCCGATGAGCATTTCGGTCAGGGCCGAGCTTGAGGCAATAGCGCTTGCGCAGCCAAAGGTCTGAAATTTTGCGTCGGTGATGATGTCGTCATCGACTTTGATATAGAGGGTCAGTGCATCGCCACAGGCAAGAGAACCAACTTCCCCCACACCGTTGGCATTTTCGATTTTTCCCACGTTGCGAGGGTTCAGGAAATGGTCCGTGACTGTATTGGTGTATTCCCACATGGTTCGCTCCTGTTGATGAAATTATCAATAAATTCAACATAAAGACGTTCATTTTTTTTCTGAACATCTGAATAGTCAGACAATCGTATCAGGTTAGTGTAAGTCCGGCCATCCATTGTGTAAAGATGGCAACAGAAAAAACCTGACTAATTTAGTCAGTTTTTTTATTTTTGCAGGTTAAAACATGGAATTGTTCGCTAGAGAGACATTAATCCGGAGACTTGAGAGGCCTTTGTATATACGTCCATAACTTCCTGCGCCGAACCCTTATGTGTCTCCATGGTTACGCTGGTGTATTTTCCGGTTTTGGACTCGCGGGTCTTCATGGTCTCTTCGGGAAAAAGGTCAACTAATTGGGAGAGGCTCTCGGTCGGAAGAATGAACTTGTAGAGATAGGAGCAGGGCCATTCATGGCACTGATCAAGGACTTGTTTGAACTGTTCATGTTTGTCGGTCATCTGAAACTCCTTTCCGCATTTGGTAGAAGCGGTCTAGCCGCTTCTGGGCCGTGCTGTCAAATATGAGTCTAATAGGCTGAAAATATATTACTATTTTGGATAATGGAGAATTATAACGTTTCAGATTTATAAAACTATTTTATCATTGATTGAGCTGTGTTATGACTTGTATTGAATTTGTCACTTGGTAACTGGCGGCAGTTAAGGATAATAATGAGCGATAAAGTCGATATACTCGTCGTTGACGACGAGCGCATAAATCTCAAGCTGATTGAAGGTATCCTTCGGGGATACGATCTTAATCTCGTCCTGGCGGCATCAGGCCCGGAGGCTTTGTTGCTGGTGCAGGAATATGATTTTGCCGTGGCTCTTCTGGATGTCATGCTGCCGGTGATGGATGGCTTCGAGCTGGCCGAGCAACTCCGCTGTTTCGATTTTACAAGAAATATTCCGATCATTTTCATCACTGCCATCAGCAAAGAGCAGCGGCATGTGTTCCGTGGGTATGAACTGGGCGCGGTGGACTATCTGTTCAAACCTGTCGAGCCTGAAATCCTGCGTGGAAAAGTCAGTATTTTTGCTGAACTTCACAAGAAAAAACGAGGTCTTGAGGAGACGACCAAACGATTGGAAGCCACCATTGCAGAGCTTGAGGCATCCCGGGTTGCCCTTGAGAAATCCGAAGAGCGATACCGCATGGTGGCGGATTACAATTACGACTGGGAGAGCTGGGTAGACCCGGACGGGAAGGCCCTTTATGTTTCGCCGTCGTGTGAACGAATCAGCGGCTATGCGCCTGATCGGTTCCTTGATGAGCCTGCATTCTTGCAAAGAATCATCCACCGTGACGATTTGCCGGCTTGGCAGAATTTTATGCGAGACAAATCCGTTGGAGATGAGGATGGGCTTGATTTTCGGATTCATCACAAAAATGCGCGCATCAAGTGGGTGAGTCTGGTCAAGCACGTTATTGAAAATGAAGACGGCACCTCTCTCGGAGTCAGGACCAGCCTGCGGGATATCACGAGTCGTAAATATATGGAGGAACAGCTCAAGCACAGTTCTCTTCATGATCCTTTGACAGGTTTGCCCAACCACGCTCTCTTTCTTGACCGTGTTAGTCAGGCCATAAGTCGATCTGCCGGGTCTGGTGAGTATTTCGCGGTTTTATTTATCAATCTTGATCGTTTTCAGGCCATCAATAATCATTATGGTCGTAACATGGGCGATAAGATCCTTGTGCATATAGGGGTCAGATTGTGCCAGACTGTACGCGCTGTTGATACAGTCGCCCGTTTTGGCGGCGATGAGTTCGTCATTTTGATCGAGGGTATGAAACGGAAAACAGACACCCGGGATCTGGTCAAGATGGTCCAGAAGTCATTTGCGGATTCCATTGATATTGACGGAATCGATTTTTCCGTAACAGCCAGTATGGGGCTTGATGTTGCCCAAAATGGCAATGCGGATAAGGACGGACTTGTCCATAATGCCCAGTTGGCCATGTACAAGGCCAAAGAGGGCGGTAAAAATCGTTTTGTGGTTTATTCGAAAAAGATGCGTGAGGGGATCATCAATGTCCTGGCCGTCGAGAGTGATTTGAAACGTGCGTTGCAAGCCAGGGAATTCGAGGCTCATTATCAGCCTCTGGTAAATCTGGCTGATGGTACACTCTATGGATTTGAAGCCCTTGCCAGATGGCGTCACCCGGAGAGAGGACTGGTCAGCCCCGGAGAATTTATTCCGGTAGCAGAGGAAACCGGGCTTATAGTTGACCTTGGAGCCCAGATTCTTGAAGAGGCTTGCAGCACACTGAGCAATTGGCGTGATAAACATCCCGGTGCCGCTGATCTGATCATGGCTGTGAATATTTCAGCCAAGCAGTTTGGTGAACCCGCACTTGTCAGCAAGGTAAAAAATATATTGGGGAATTCCGGTCTTCCACCCAATCGTCTCAAGTTGGAGATCACGGAAACCGTTGTCATGTTGGATGCAATGGGATCTTCTGCACAGCTTAACCTATTGAAAAAGTTAGGTATAACCTTATCAATTGATGATTTCGGGACAGGCTATTCATCCATGAGCTATTTGCAGAAATTCCCCGTCGATCAACTCAAGGTAGATTTGAGCTTTGTCCGGCGTATGGAAAAAGCACCGGAAAACATCGAAATCATCAGAGCTATTGTCAATATGGCGCACAGCCTGCGATTGCAGGTGGTTGCCGAGGGTATAGAGACTGAACGGCAACGTGACTTGCTTTATTCCTTGCAATGCGATTACGGTCAGGGCTACCTATATTCCAAGCCGCTTCCCAGAGGGGAAGCCGAGAAATTTATTATTAATTCCGAACAGGTTGACTGATTGCAGTATTGTTTGAAATAAAATGGAGTCCATCATCATGAATTTGAGTGCCCCTCAACTTATTACCTGGGTCATTGGCGTAATTATTGGTTTGCTTGGTATTCTTATCCAGATTGATGTCATGTCAGTTCCCGTCCTTGAAGATATCATTCGTCCATTCTGGCTTGTCTCAACAGGGTTTGGTGTTCTGGCTGTTTCAAATGTTTTCAGAGGGTTATAGTTAAAAAAAATCTTATCTGGTTCTTTACCAGAATATGTGGACAAGAGGCTTATCGTTTTTTTCGGTAAGCCTCTTGTCGTTGCTCCTGGATTTATGGTATTTATATAGGAGACCTTCTTTTTTGATTTACTTTCTTGGAGACTTGCCGAGAGCTGGAGGGATTGACGAAATGCCTGATTTGAAACGATGGAGTCGGGATGAAATATCTCGTATGCGGCGGGAAATGGACAGTTTGTTCGATGAGTTATGTGCTGATTTTGACTTGCCTGTCATGTTTTGCCGTATTGCCGAAGATATTGATCTCAGGGAAGAAGGGGACACCCTTGTGGCTCGTTTGGAGCTTTTGAACATGAACCCTGATGATGTGAGTGTCTCTGTCCTTGATCGACAGCTCACAATTTCGGCAAAGACCGTCATTGTTGAGACTGGTCACCAAAAAACTCATACTTTCAGGAAAGAAATCAAGCTCCCGTGCATTATTCGACCAGATGACGTGGAAGCGGATTTTCACGATGGAATTCTGGAAGTCAGATTGCCGAAATGCCCCAGGCAACATGGACAAATTATCAAGATTATCAAGAAGTAACGATACGGAGACTCTACTATGGCTACGAAGAAAACTTTGCCCGAAGTTCCCGTGGAAAAGCTCAAGTGGACATTGAACCCGAAGAAGCTTTCATTCAAGACGACTGATGATCTTGAGCCTCAGGCCGATATTATCGGTCAGAAGCGCGGTGTTGAAGCATTTCGTTTCGGCATGGGCATGCTCAAGAAAGGGTATAATATTTTTGTGACAGGGCAACCCGGCACAGGGCGGCTTTCCACTGTCAGGAAACTGCTCAAAGAGATGGCAGATAAAACGGAGATTCCAAGTGATCTTTGTTATGTCAATAATTTCAAGCATCCAGAAGCTCCATTCATGCTCAGATTCAAGTCTGGAGATGGAAGCCGTTTCAAAAAGGATGTTCAGGATTTTCTGGATACCGTGAAGCGTGAAGCCCCGCAATTATTTGAAAGCGAGGAATACATTGCCCGCAAGAATCAGATTGCCGAGGCCCATGAAAAAAAGGTCATGAGTTTTTACAAGGCCATCGAGGATCGGGTGAAAGACACCGGGTTGGTGGTTGTCCGCATGCAGATGGGGCCCATCCAGAGGCCGGATGTCGTTCCGTTGGTGGACGGTGCGCCCAAACGGATGATCGAGCTTGAAGAACTGGTTGTAAATGGACGGTTTCCAAAAGACGAATATGAACGGCTTCATGATAAACGACTGGAACTCAAGGAAGAGATAGATCATATCGTTGTGGAGCTTAAAGATTTGCAAAAGGAAGTGGGCAAGAAGCATGAGGAAGTGGATCGACTGATGTTCATGGCTCTTGCCCAAGACTTCATGAAACCGCTCAGAGAGTCGTATGAAGATCCCAAGATCTTGAATTATCTCGATTCAGTGCTCGAAAACATGGTCGAGGACCTGGATAGTATAAAGGCACTTGGTGCTCCGCCTCAGCAAGGGCCAATTCCCGGCATGATGTTTGGAGGCCCTTCTGCGGAAATGGTTTTTCATCCGTATCAGGTCAATCTGCTGGTGGATAATTCAGAACTGGAAGGGCCACCGGTCATTGTCGAATCGTATCCGACGTACAGGAATCTGTTTGGCAGCATTGAACGGATTCAGGATAGGACAGGTGGTTGGCACACGGATTATACCAAGATCAAGGCAGGCTCGTTCATCAAGGCCAACGGTGGTTATCTCGTGATCAATCTCATGGACGCCATCTTTGAACCCGGTGTCTGGCAGACTCTCAAGCGGGCACTCAAGACCGAAAAGATCGAGATTGAGACCTTTGACCCATATTACTTTATAAGTGCGACTGGTCTGAAGCCCGAACCTGTGGATATGGAAGTGAAGGTCGTTGTTCTTGGTAGCCCGTATCTCTATGCGATGCTTAGAAATTATGATGAGGATGTCCCCAAGATATTCAAGGTCAGGGCGGATTATGAGTCGAGCATGGAGCTTACTGACGATTCTGTTCTTCAGGTGGCCCGTTTTATCAAGGCCGAGGTGGAGAAGGGTGATCTGAGAACTTTTGATGCCAGCGGTGTTGCGGCCATGATGGAAGAGGCGGTGCGCTGGGCCGGTCGGCAGGAGAAGATATCCACTGCATTCCCGGCCATGGCAGACCTTCTGAGCGAAGCCGACTATTTTGCCGGGATTTCCAAGGCAAAAAATGTGAGCGGCAAGCACATCAAGGAAGCCGTTGATGCCAAGATATACCGCGCCAATCAGATTGAAGAACGCATTCAGGAGATGATTGATCGCGGCAGTCTGTTTGTTGATACTGACGGCGAGGTCGTGGGGCAGGCCAATGGTCTGGCTGTGTATTCCATGGGAGATTACATGTTTGGCAAACCCGCCAGAATTACCGCTGTTACCTCCCTTGGCAAGGAGGGCATCATCAATATCGAGCGTGAGGCTGACATGTCAGGCCCGACGCACAACAAGGGGATGCTGATTCTGTCCGGCTTCCTGCGTAATCGTTTTGCTCAGGACAAACCCCTCTCTCTGGCCGCCAGCATCGCGTTCGAGCAATCATATGGCGGTATTGACGGAGATTCCGCCTCGTCCACAGAGTTGTACGCGCTGCTTTCCAGCCTGTCCGGCAAACCGCTGCGGCAATACATAGCCGTTACGGGGTCGGTTAATCAGTTTGGAGAAGTCCAGCCCATTGGCGGGGTGAATCAGAAGATCGAAGGATTCTATCTTTGCTGCAAAAACGGTGGCTTGAACGGCAAACAGGGTGTCATGATTCCCTATTCCAATGTGAAGGATTTGATGCTGCGGGATGAAGTTATCCAGGCGGTCAAAGATGGCAAGTTCCATGTCTGGGCGGTTAAGACCATTGATGAAGGTGTTGAAATCCTTACCGGTATCAAGGCTGGCGAGCGCAAGAAGGACGGCACGTATCCCAAGGACACCATCAATTCATTGGTCAATGTGAAGCTCAAGGGTCTGGCCGATCAACTGGTAGCATTTGGCAAGGATGACAAGGACAAGAAGAAGCCTGCCAAAAAGAAACCCGCCAAAAAGAAGGCTCCGCCGAAGAAGTAGGGTGTCCGGCAAACTCTGCTTGACAATTGCAATGGTAAAACGAAAGGGTTGTGGTAATTACCGCAACCC
>JAFLJW010000320.1 GCA_022712815.1 Pseudodesulfovibrio sp.
TATAAAGGACAACACGCTGGGACTTTTGGTGATTTTGGTTGCTTCAGTTTTTATGTGACCAAAAACATCTGCACCGGCGAGGGCGGCATGGTCATGGCCCGGACAGCCGAAGATATCAGGCACGTCAAGGTACTCGGCCTGCACGGCATGTCCGCCGATGCCTGGAAACGGTTCTCGGACGACGGCTACAAGCACTATCAGGTGGTCGAGGCGGGATTCAAATACAACATGATGGACATTCAGGCCGCCATCGGCATCCATCAACTCAAGCGGGTCGAAAAATCTTTCATCCGCCGTTGCGAGATTTGGGACATGTATCAGGAAGCCTTCAAGGACCTGCCGCTTGGCCTGCCAGCTCCCGAAGAAACAGACACGCGCCACGCCCGGCATCTCTATACGATCATGATCGACGAGGCCAAAACCGGCATCAAGCGCGATGATTTTCTTGTCCGCATCACCAGGGAGGGCATCGGTGTCGGTGTCCACTACCTGAGCATTCCGGAACAGCCTTACTACCGGGACCGCTTTGGCTGGACTCTTGAAGACACACCCAATGCCGTGCGTCTGGGCCGCCAGACCGTCAGCCTGCCGCTTTCGGCCAAGCTGACCGATGATGATGTCGCGGATGTCATTAAAGCTGTCAAAATATGTCTCGCCCCTCCCTCCCTCCCTTTAGAACAATAGCCTGTCAGGCCATGACGATTTCCCTGATCAAACAGGGGTTGACAAAATAGTTAAGCGCCTTTACTTTTTCAACATGGCAAAGAACACAACTTCAATCAAGGCCGTGGCAACTCGGCTGCGAGGAATCATCAACAAGCATGCTGGGGTTGAGGAACTGCCCATCAGGTTTGGAGATGGGGTGGAACTTACTCCTAGAGAAATTCATGTAATTCAAGCTATTGGCGATCATAAGTTAATCAATGTGCGAGACTTGGCCGGGCATTTTTGCGTCACGAAAAGTGCGGCTTCCCAAATGGTATCAAAATTGGTCAAACGCAAATTGGTCAGGAAACGTCAGGCACCTCACAGCAACAAGGAATTGCAACTGGACCTGACCGACCAAGGCTTAAAGGCGCACCGGGTTCATGAAAAGATGCACGCTGACCACAAGAGTGAACTGGAAAAGGAATTGGCCGGATTCTCTGAAGCGGACCTGCAAACCACCGCGTCTGTCCTGGAAATTATTGAATCCGTCCTTGAACGCCGACTTTCCCGGATGCTTGATGAATAGTTTTTTTACGGATAAGGTTCAGCCCCTTAACCATTCGTAGAAAGTCTAACCCGACCCAACCCGCTACAATAAGGAGTGTCTATGATTCGTGACGATAAAAGAGTGCCTGCCGGAACCTGCGGAAGTGCCAAAAAAAGGCATGGCCCAAGCAGTTTCAACATGCAGGATTCGAAACTCGTTTTTGATAATCTGCGGATAAAACCAGGTGATACAGTTCTTGATCTTGGCTGCGGTCCCGGCGACTACTCAATGCATCTGGCCGGTCTCGTTAAAGAGCAAGGCACGGTATACTCTCTCGATAAATGGGCCGAAGCAATCAAACGCCTCAAGGAAGAGAACGTGGAGACCATTATTCCCATGGTTCACGATATGACCAAGCCCCTGCCGTTGCAGGACAGCAGTACCGATCTTTGCCTGATAACCACGGTGCTTCATATCCTTGATTTGAAAAAACATGGGCAGGTTATTTTCAACGAGGTTCGCCGGGTGCTTAAACCAGACGGTGAACTGGCCGTCATTGAATGCAAGAAAGAAGATCAGCCGTGGGGACCACCCAAGGAGCGACGGCTCGCAGCGCAAGATGTTGAATCTGTCGTTGTTCCATGCGGATTTTCAACAAATAAGATAATTGATCTTGGTGTCACATACATGATTACATTCCAACTCGATAAGTCGAAGTAAAAATGTAACACGGGTTTGATACACTCTCTCTGACTCAGGGCTTCAAGGCAAAGGCCCGACTCAAAACGAGCCGGACCTTTTGTCTGAAATGGATGGAAGATCAAATATTGACGACTAACAGTCGTAAAAATCCTTGTTGATGTAGAAACAGAGATCAAAGAGGTTCTGGACCATCTCGTCAACAATCTCCCCGGAGTGGGCGGACGGGGTTTCGACACTCACGGTCTTGTTGATTATCTTTGAAAAAAGCATTCCGATAAGCTGGTCATCGTACATAGTCCAGTACTTGCTTCCTGAGGGGAATTTCTTGTCGAATCCGTGGTAGTACATATATCGGTCTCCAATCTCAGCTTGGGATAGTTTCTGTTGTTACTTACCCTATCGGCATTCACCACAAACCTCTTTATGGGCGAATAAAATTTAATTTTTATTCATGAAACCAAATGATTGCGCGTGCCCCGTTGAGTGGCTGAGATTGGGTCTCCCTCTATCTAAAACACTCTTGAAATCAGCAAAAATGACACGTTGGTTGCCAAAATGTTGCCGAGTTGTCACACTCCCACTGTAACAATCAGGCTATAGCAGTGCCGTACGAAAATCGTTATAAGGAGTTCACCGTGTCCGCCAAAAAAATTCTGGTGGTCGAAGACCACAAAGACACAAGAGAATTACTCAAATACAATCTGGTTTCTGCCGGATTCGATGTCACTGCCACGGAAAACGGCCAGTCAGGGCTTGACCTCGCCGCCGCCTTCAAGCCGGATATCATCCTGCTTGATCTCATGATGCCCGGCATGGACGGACTTGAAGTCTGTCGCAGGCTCAAAGGAGAAAATGATCTTGCCCGTATCCCCGTCATCATGCTCACCGCCAAAGGTGAGGAAATAGACAAGATCGTCGGCCTTGAACTCGGTGCGGACGATTATGTTGTCAAACCCTTTTCGCCACGAGAACTCGTCCTGCGTATCAAGGCCGTCCTGCGTCGGTACGGACCACCAGAGCCAAACGCACCAAAACTATGGGAACGGGAAGGGCTGAAAATCGACTTTGAGGCACACAGACTGACCATAGAGGATCAGGAAGTCGCACTCACCGCCACGGAATTCAAACTGCTCACCGTGCTCATCGCAGGGGCCGGTAAAGTCCAGACCCGCGATAATCTCCTCGATACCGTCTGGGATACCCACTTCGAAGGCTACTCACGAACAGTCGATACACACGTCCGAAGACTCCGGCAAAAACTCGATTCCTACGCCACCTGGATAGAAACCATCCGAGGCATCGGCTACAGATTCAAGGCTTAAAATAGTGCCTCTCCACAGACATGCGGCGTTGCCGCGTCCCGCCCGGACGGGCAAGTATACTTCGTGCTGTCCGGGATTTCCTTTGGTCACGGTAGCTGAGAGAGGATGAAGTCGAGCCTTGCTTGATTTTCTGTTTCCTGTACCTTGAAAAATTTCTAAAGTTTATGACGTTTCTGTTACAGGCTTGCTTTGAGGGTTGTAGCGCTTTCCTTTTTTATGTAGAAAATACAAAATCATAATAAGGAGAAAATCATGGCTGCGAAAAAGATTCTCATGTTGGTTGGTGATTTTGTTGAGGATTATGAGGTGATGGTGCCTTTCCAGATGCTCCTCATGGTCGGTCACGATGTTCAGGCGGTTTGCCCGGACAAAAAGGCCGGAGAGACTGTGAAGACCGCGGTGCATGATTTCGAGGGGGACCAGACCTATAGTGAAAAACCCGGTCACAACTTCATGCTCAATGCCGATTTTGCTGAAGTCAAGGCCGAGGATTTCGATGCCTTGGTCATTCCCGGTGGCCGTGCTCCCGAATACCTGCGCCTGAACTCGGAAGTTATTGCCTTGGTCAAGAGTTTCTCCGAAGCGGACAAGCCCATTGCCGCCGTTTGCCACGGCCAGCAGATTCTGGCCGCTGCCAATGTCGTACAAGGGAAAAGTTGCATGAGTTACCCCGCGGTCAAGCCGGAAATCGAGGCTGCCGGAGGCACTTGGGTCTGCCAGAACGACACTTTTTCGGATGCCCATGCAGACGGCAATCTGGTGACTGCCGCCGCTTGGCCCGCCCATCCCGCCTGGATGCGCAAATTCCTGGAAGTCATCGGAACCAGAATCGAAGCCTAAGTCATTTCATCATCCAGGGACTCACCTTTTTTCATGGCATCGATCAGCTTTCGATGCCATGAATTTTATTCGGAGGATGAAACCGAGTAAGTCTTTTGATATGGCCTTCTGCCATTGAGGAATGAGTGAGGGCAACAAGGTCTGAGTCATTCAAAAACATATGGTTCCCCCTTACTGCTTGACGGCCCTGATGACAGCGACCTGACAGAGCAGGTCTTCGAGTGAATAGGAAGACCAGGATTCATGAATTGCGGGAGGCTTGTTCCGGCTCACTACCTTTTGAACGATGTTCACTTTGAACCCCATGCTTTCCCAGAGCTGGACGAAATCGTTGATCCTCCAGAGATTTGTTCCGTTCCATGGTGTACACCACTGCTTCCGGGACTGAGAGAGGAAGGCGAAATGAATTCCTGAGCTGGTTCCACAGGTGTGATCATTCAATCCGATTTCATGCAGCATGACCCCGCCGGGTTTGAGTACCCGGTGCAATTCCTGCGACAAGGCCGAGACATCTTCAACATGCTCGAAAACCATTTTTGAAACACAGAAATCAACGCTCTGAGAATCCAGCTGAACGTCCTCAAGGGACTTGTCGAGAACTGCCATGTTCTTGATGACTTCTTGATTTTCAGGCAAGGATTGCTGCTCCCGACCAAGCGCATCAGGCAAAGAGTCGATAAGGTCGACGACAGCCTGCTCGTCAAATTGGAACGAAGCAAACGGCTCCAGGGCGACAACTTCCCTGAACTGCGATCTCAGCATGAACGACAGCAGTGGAATTTCTCCAAAACCGAGTTCAAGAAAAAGGCCTCCCTGATGCTTCAGTTCATCTTCAAATCGCTGTGACCACCTTATTTGACCGACCAATTTATCAAGATCGATTGCAGGGATAAATTTGTCTCTCAAAAGATCGTCGATCCAATCAATATTGCGGACGTTGAAGTAATCCAGCCCCCATGCTTCCCGCAGGCTCCGTTGAAACCATGCCTCAGGCTTTGTTTCGCCATAAAAACCGAGTGTGAAGTCAGTCGGCATCGTACCGATATCGCCAACATATGTCGAAAGCCACAGGAATCTTTCACTCAGTGTATGGAAATCTTCCCGCATGCAACCAACCAGACTTTCATCTGCATTTCTCTCTACGGCTTGCGGTTTGGATGGGATGACGGCCCTGTCGTCAATGGTGTTGAAAAAATCCAATGTACGTCTGTTCACAATACAGAATTCCATATTGCTCAAGGCGTTCCTGTCCCCCGCGAAATCACATCTGCCGCTTGTAACTTCGGCTGCCAGATCGGCTATGACTTCCCTGTCGAAAAAATACGTATATGAACTGATACAGCAAACCGTCTTCCACCCCTTGCGAGAAGCCAGATCAGAGACCCTGAGCTGGGGTAGAAAATGTTCGCCTACGTCATACTCAAAACCCCATGAGGAGATTACGTCAAGCATCTCTTCCGGCGTGTCTGGAGAAACGGAAATGACGATGTCGCTGAAGACCTTTTGCCGAAGGAGTTCCTTCAGGACTTTCGGGTAGAGATATTCATTGTCCATCCGAAGCATGGACGGACAACTCATTGAAAACGGCCTGATAACCGCCACACATGGAAGGAGCGAGGTTACGCCCTGAGTATCATTCATCAAGTAACACTCCGTATCGGTTGCCGGACACCAAGGGAAAGAGTGCCAGCGGGTCTCACACATTTTCTACTATCCTCAGGAGAGGCAGTGCCTTATTCAGAAGAACAAGACATGTCTAGCACTTTGCGGTATCTTGCTTCAAGTCTAAATGGGGAAGTCATTCAACCAAATTCTTTACTTTATCCTGCGCAACCAGTTCCTGCCGATGGCGGTTGACGCAGCCCCGTACTCATCGTTGAAGCGGCCAGAAGCGACCTGACCGATTCAACGATGTGGCAAGACCACAGGGAATGTAATTTGAAAGGAAAATACAAAAAGATCAGACTATTCTGGTTGACTACTGCCGATATAGCCTAAAAACCGAGCTGGCCGAGCAACTTCTCAACCGTCTTGTCCAGTACGTCCGCTTCCGGCAAACCAAGCACTGATGCATCCATCATCTGACGGTCCACCAACCCCGGCAACGGCGGAATATGGATGGACCACTCCGGCAGTCCGTCGAGCTTTGGCGGCTCACCACCCATGAACCTGTTGATGACCAGAGCCTGATTGCCAAGTCCCAGATCAGACGCCATGCGCCCGACCTCGGCCCCGGTCTGCAAGCTGCGCATGCTCGGCTCACTGACCACCACCAGCCCGTCCACATGGGCCACGGTGCCGCGTCCCAGATGCTCGACCCCGGCCTCCAGATCAACCAGCACCCACTCGTCACGGTCCATGACAATATGCGCCAAAAGAGCCTTCAAAAGTGCATTGGCATCACACGCACACCCACCACCCGCGTTGGTCACGGCACCCATCACAATCAACCTCTTGCGACCAGCCGTAACACCATCCACCGCAGTTCCGGCCAGCGGAACATCCACGGCCAGCTCTTCCGGCAAATCGCCCACGTCAGGATTGAGATTGAGAAATCCACCGGCATGTATCCGCTCACGAACCA
>JAFLJW010000230.1 GCA_022712815.1 Pseudodesulfovibrio sp.
TGTGCGCAGTGCGTTGATTTTTTCGCCGATATCCTCGGCCTCGACTATTTCGGTGACCAGGGCCACGCAGCTCGCGCCGCACTTAACCACATCGGCCACATTGTGTTCCTTGATACCGCCGATTGCGACAAAGGGAATATCAACATTCCCGGCAACATACTTCAAATACTCAAACCCTACGGGTTCGCAGACATCTTCCTTGGTGAATGTCCTAAAAATCGGCCCGACACCAATGTAGTCCGCACCGCGTCTGACTGCATCATGCGCCTCTTCAGGCTTGTGGGTAGACAGCCCGATGGCCATCCTCTCGCCAACCAGTTTGCGCACGGCCTCGATGGGCAAATCCTCCTGTCCCACATGCACACCGTCAGCCTCGACAAGCATGGCAAGATCAATATCGTCATTGATGATGAACGCGGCCCCGGCATCACGGGTCATCCGGCGCAATTCCAGACATTCCTCAAGCTTGGCACCCATCTTTTTCTCTTTTTCGCGGTACTGGACGAGCTTGATACCGTTGTCCAGCATGGCCTGCACCACCTCTATATTGCTCCTGCCAAGCGCAAATTTCTCGGCAGTCAGGCAATAAATGTCCGTATCAAGAATATTCTGCCTGTTTATTTCACGCACACTCATCTATGCGCCTCCTTCACGTTCAAACTTGTCCAGATAATGACTGAGCACCACGTCCGCCTGCTTGGCGGCGGCAATGGCGACCTTGGGCGACAAGGGAGGATTCTCCGTGGAACATTCAGTCTCCATGTCACCGATCATATAAAAATTATCGCGCACCTTGCGGGTGACAATGGCATCGGCATTGCCAGTGCCGCCTATACCGGAGGCGGCCACGATCAATTTGTCTGTCGGCAAAAATGTTTCGACCAGAGCCTTCTTGAAAAGCGGCTGATCAAAGGCCTCGATCACGACATCGCAATCCATGAAAATGGCCCCCATGTTTTCAGGGGTCACGTCGACTGTACGAACATCCAGATTGAGATCAGGATTCACAGCCCGCAAATTTTTGGACAGCGCCATGACCTTGAACTGCCCCACCTGATCAAGCTGATACGCCTGACGGTTGAGATTCGACTCGTCCACGCGGTCAAAGTCGATCAATACAAACCGCTTGAAACCACTGCGCACCAGATGCATGGCGCAATTGGAGCCAAGGCCGCCCACTCCGGCGATTCCGACCGTCACCTTCTGCAAAAAGGCCAGTCGCTCCTCGCCCAGATAGACTGCAATACCCTGCTCCGTCAGGTTCACGCCGCCCCCTTTGCGGGTTCGGTTATTGACTCCCAATCCTTGAATACCGGCTGATACCCGTGTTTTCTGAGAACCTCGCACATCTCCTCGACACCGCGTTCATCAGAGATATCAAACTGCCCGACCTGATCGCCATCCTGACTATGACCGCCCACCGCAGTGGAAACTCCGGCAGACATTTTGGTCACGCCCAGAGGCAGGATATTCTCACGAAACTCGGCATTCTCCCGCGTTGAAACAGTAATGCCCAGGCGCGGCAGAAACAGCCGAAGGGCAAGCATGACCTGCACCATATCGCGATCTTCAACAATGGAGGTCGGCTGAAATTCACCGACATGAGGGCGCATGCGCGGCAGCGAAACGGAAATATCCACTTCCGGGTACCGGTCCTGTAGATACGCCGCATGTAACGCGGTAATCAAAGCGTCCTTGTGCCAGTCCCCAAGGCCGAGGAGTGCGCCGATGTTGACCACGCGCATTCCTGCCTTGCACCCTCGCTCCGGTGCATCCAGCCGATACCGGAAATCTCTCTTCGGGCCACGGGGGTGAAGTTCGGCATACAACTCTTCATCGTAGGTTTCCTGATAAATGGTCAGACCATCCACACCGGCATCCACGAGCCGCGCGTATTCATCCTGCTCCATGGCGTATATTTCTATGGACACAGACGGGAAATATTTCCTGAGCACGCCCATGCATGAGTCAAGATAATCAGGCGATGCCTTGATACGAGACTCTCCGGTGAGAATCAGCAAATGCTTCAACCCGGTGGAGGCTATGGCCTTTGCCTCTTCCTCAAGCTGCTTTAGTGTGAGCTGAGTACGCGGAATCTTGTTTTTTGCATTGAATCCACAGTATACGCAATGGTTGGTGCAATAATTGGAGAGATACAACGGCGTAAACAACTGGATGGTCCTGCCAAAATTCTGCTCGGTCAACCGGCTGGCCTTCCGGGCTATCTCTTCCAGCAAAGGAAGAGCTGCCGGACTCATGAGGGCCAGAAAATCCTCAGGACCAAGCAGAGTCTTGCCAAGGGCGCGACGGACATCGCTCTCTGTGGCTGCCGCAAATATTTCAGTAAGCGGCGCACCGCTGTACTCTGCACAAATCGGATAAAAACTCACAGGCTAGTCCCCGCTCAGAAAATCAGTCAGAGGTGAAGAGGCTGCGGCATGACATTGTGTGGCACCCGGCCCAGCCAGATATGCCTCGCGCCCGGCCTTGACCGCACGGCCAAAAGCTCTAGCCATCATGACCGGATCACTGGCCGTGGCAATGGCGGTATTAACGAGGCATGCATCTGCCCCCATCTCCATGGCCTCGCAGGCTTCGGATGGTTTGCCGATGCCCGCATCCACAATGACGGGAATGGTAATTTCATCAATGAGTATCCGAAGCATCTCCCGGGTCTGCAACCCGCGATTGGTCCCGATGGGCGCACCAAGCGGCATGACCGCAGCAGCACCGGCATCGACCAGACTACGCGCCACATAGAGATCAGCATTCACGTATGGCAGGACGATAAACCCCTCTTTGACGAGAATTTCCGTGGCCCTGGCTGTTTCATAGCCGTCCGGCAACAGGTATTTGTTGTCGGAAATGACCTCAATCTTGATCCAGTCGCCACACCCCATGGCCCGAGCCAGCCGGGCGATGCGAACCGCTTCGTCGGCAGTCCTGGCACCTGATGTATTCGGCAGGAGTTGCATATTCTTGGGAATAAAATCCATGACATTACCGGTAGTGGATTCCATATCCACACGCCGCAAAGCCACGGTGATGACCTGCGAACCGGACGCCTCACAAATACCGGGAATAACTGAATCATCGGCGTATTTTCCGGTCCCCGTAAACAACCGGCTATCAAGCTTGAGTCCGCCTATTTCAAATAGATCTTTGCTCATGATGTTCCTTACCCTCCTCCGACAAAACGGAGCACTTCAAGATGATCTCCGTCATTTAACACGACATCAGTAAATGAATCCGCCGGAACAATTTCCTTGTTGCGCTCAACCACTACGGTTTCAGGCGACAGACCCTTGCTCTCAAGCAATTCAAGAAGCGTCACGCCTTCCGTCATATCCATTTTTTTCCCATTGAGAACGACGACCATGCCAGCTCCTTGCTGCTCGAATATCGAAACAAAAAAAAAAGCGCCTACCCATAAAAAGGGCAAGCGCGGTCAGACAACTGTCATACCAGTTCCAAACCAGCTTCCCTACGGCAGAATTATCCACATCAGGTTCAAAGGGTTGGGCAAAAAAACCCATCTCAGCCTCTAACAGGCACCCCTAGCTACAAAGACCGTATGCCATTCCATTTTCCCTGTAAAGAATTATCCGTCACAAACATATCAAAAGATAGTCAATAATATAAGAATGTTAAACGAGCAGGATCAAAAAAACAACACCAACCGAAAGACAGCAAATATCGAAAACAGATGGCTTCATTCGTCGCCTAAAACCAGTAACACCCTAAAG
This sequence comes from Pseudodesulfovibrio sp., assembly GCA_022712815.1. Lineage (GTDB taxonomy): Bacteria > Desulfobacterota > Desulfovibrionia > Desulfovibrionales > Desulfovibrionaceae > Pseudodesulfovibrio. The sequence goes on from JAFLJW010000230.1 coordinate 3,747, forward strand.
TTGAACCCTATTATGGCCGATAAAGCATCCGTGGCAGAAATCTAAACGGGGGAAGCCTCCATGTTTTCGACAGTATTCCAGGCAACCGGTTTCAAGCGAGCACTAAATCTCTGCAAAGAGGGAAAACTCGATGCAGCGGAAGTTCTTCTGAAAAGTCTTCAGGACGAATTTCTGGCCGTATGCGAAGAAAATGAAATCCTCAAGAACCAATTATCGGAAGTTGCCGATGTTCTTGATCTCGCGGAAAAAGTGCAGTTTGACGGCCAAAAATATTGGCTAGTGGACGAAGGCGAAAGAAAAGGACCGTTTTGTCAGGTCTGCTATGACCGGGACGGCCTTCTGATTCATCTCCATGAACATGAAAAACATTGGGAATGCCAGAGTTGCCGGGGGCTGTACATGATTCCACGCGACAAAAACCCGAAGCCAGAAAAAAAGACCTTTTTACGAACAACCCTGAAAAAGACCATCCCACTCTTCCTTGAACAGGAAATGAGCTGAATACAGCAAACAAAAAAGCCCTCACGCAAATGACTGCGCGAGGGCTTTTCTTATTTGTATGAACTCCTACAGAAATTCCGTTCCAAAAAGCGTGGCTTTCCTGACCCAAAATTCCAGCATTTTTTCATCGTCGAATTTGGTCACGCCAAAGGAAAGATCTTCCAGATCCATTCCCGGCAAGAACACGAGAATAGCCACTTTTTTATTAATTCTCTTATTTTCTCGCCACACGGTAGTGGAAAAATCCTTTAGCGCATTGGTGCTAGGCAATTTCTTGGTGGCCAGGAAAACCTTGATGGTAATCCACGTTTCACCCAACTGCTTGGTCTCCGATTTTTCAATAATGCGATACTGATAACCGTGCGCTGTCTTGTCCGGTGTGGGGTCAACCCGCTTGGTGTTGGAGAATTTGCTGCGGTCTATGACCATGGTTTTCCGTCCACTACCAGAGGTCTTTGTGGGAGAGGATGCGACCTTGACCGGAGCTGCCGGAACTGAGGTAGCCACAGGCACGGCTACAGGAACCGCAACCGAAACAGCCTTTTTTTCAACCACGGAAACCGAGGCCTCTTTGCCTCCTTCGACCAGACTTTGCAGGGCATAGCCAAGTGCTCTACTCTCTTTGCGAATCAGTTCATTTTCCCGGAAGACTGCGTACCAACCGTTTTTCAGAAAATCGACACGGACTTTTTCGCCCGGTTTCAGGGTTCGCACATATCGTGACCCAGAAGTGCGGGCCTTGCGGATATTCACCTTTTTTTTCAGCGTCAAAACCTTCCCCCAAGGACCGGACGACTTGACCGGTACAGACACGGGCGGCGGTACAACAGCCCCGCCAACCTGTCCTTGACCACTTCCGACCGAAACGGCTTCGGAAACAACGATGGGCGCAGAGACTCTTTCTTCGGCAACCTTGGGCTTGCTGCCGAGGCCAGCCTTGGCCATGGAACTCCTGGTGGCAGGTTTGAAATACTTGCTGCTGCTGTAGCCAATGGCATTCATCTCGGAACGAATCGTTGCACCCGGGGAAAAAACCATGGTCCAGTTATCTTCCGGGAAATCGATTTTGACGTGCTCCATGGCCTTGAGAGTCTTAACCTTCTTCCCCCTGACCGATGGAGTTGTCCGCACATTGAGCGTCCGCCACGGATACACGAGCTCACCCCACGCCTTAGGCTCAACACGGGTCTGTTTCTTCAAGAGATACTTTGCATTGGAATAGCCAACTGCGGCGGATTCACTGTTCCTGGTTTCATCAGGTTCAAACACTGCCACCCAGCCATCTTTCAGGAAAGAAACCCTGACCTTCTGTCCCGGAGTCAGACTGCCGACCCATGCAGTTCTTGCGGACCGCCCTTTTCTTAGGTTAAGCGGCCTGTCAGGATATCTGATTTCACCAAAAGCCCAGGCCGCAGATGCCGTGGATACGACAAGAAACAGCAGGCAGACACTCAGAACAACTATGGTATTTATTTTACGCATCAGTATGGTCTCCGCCTAGATCATGCCGTTGAGTTCGTGAATGACGCGGTCGGTTATGTCCATGGCATTGCTAACATAACCTATAATCTCAGGATCAGTAAGAATCATGGTGAATCCCAGTTCCTCTGCAATGGTACGCAGGATGGAATCCGCCCGCCGCATGACGAACTTGATAAGTCTCCGCTCCTCGCCCTGAATTTCAAGATTACTTCTTTCGACCAATTGCTCATATTCACGAACAGCGAGGCGAAGTCCCTTTTCAATGGATTGCTGCTCGGTCACGGACAATGTCCTGTTTTGCAATTTATTCTTCTGCCCCTCGACAGAATCAAGAGCCGCCCGGACACGGCGATCCTTTTCCTTGCCGAGTCTGGCAAGGTCCTCCTGAGCTATCTGCCCGATTCTGGATTCATTGATTATCCGTTGGGGATTAACAAAGCCAACCTTGGATACATCGGCAAAAGCCGTGGTGGCGCACAACAACGCCATCAGGGCAGATATCAAAAAAATATTCAACCGTTTCATATGGATGACTACCTTGGTTACAAAATATATTTTGTTACTGTAGCCGAGAACACTGACATTTACAATGTCGTCATCGGGTCCAGATCAAGACTGGTCCGCACCTTTTTCGGATTGGGATTGGCCTGCGCCATGTGGGCGTAAAGAGTCCGCACCTTCCCCCAGTCATCGCCCTTGAGCAGGCAATTGAACCGCTTCCTGCCGCGCAACATGCCAAGGGGAGCCGGAGCCGGACCAAGGACCGTAATCCCCAGATTTGCAGCCCTGTCACGAAGGACGCGCCCAAAGAGTGCGAGCGCGGCCCGACCATCTTCATAATCCACGGGATGACTGATCCGAACCAATGCCATCCTTGAGAATGGCGGATAGCCAAACAATTTACGGCGCGATATCTCCCGCTCGAAAAAGGCCGGATAGTCACCGCTCAGGACTTCGTGCCAGATGGGATGACCGGGATTTCGCGTCTGAATGAGTACCCGGCCATGCCTTTCGCCACGTCCGGCCCTGCCTGCCACCTGAACCAGAAGCTGAAATGTCCGCTCCGATGACCGATAGTCCGGCAGATTAAGCCCAAGATCACCGTCAGCCACGACCACAAGCGTCACATTGGGGAAATGATGCCCCTTGGATATCATCTGGGTGCCGACAAGCACCTGAGCCTCGCCGCGCCCAAAGGCTCCGAGGATTTCCTCCAGACGCTCCTGCCGTCTGGTGGCGTCCCGGTCAAGGCGCAGAACCTTGGTCCCCTCAGGCAGGGAGTCCTGCAAAACCTCTTCGAGTCGTTCGGTCCCTTCACCCATGGGCAGGAAATTACCACCACCGCATTTCTTGCACAAAAGCGGATACGAGTATGACAGACCGCAATAATGGCAAACGACCCGTTCGCGCCCCTTGTGATAGGTCATGCCGACTTCGCATTCAGGGCAACGGACAGTATCGCCACAATCCAGACAATACATGAGCGGTGCATATCCCCGCCGGTTGAGCATGACAATAACCTGCTCACCGGCCTCGATGGTCGCCTTCAAAATTTCAAGCGTGTGCGGCGCAAAGGGCTGTCCGGGATTGTTCAAGATGGAGATATCCACCAGCTCAACGTCCGGCAAAACGCTCTCCCCGACCCGCTTCTTCAAGGTGGACAGAGGAATGGTCCCGTGATTTGCGGCATAGAATGTCTTCACGTCCGGTGTGGCAGAACCAAGCACCAGCAATCCACCAGTCCGGCCAACCCTATACCAGGCAACTTCCTTGGCATGATAGGCCAGCCGCTCCTCCTGCTTGAAAGACTCGTCGTGCTCCTCATCAAGCACCACCATGCCAAGCTCCGGCACAGGCAGAAAAAGTGTGGACCGCGTCCCGACCACAATGACTGGTTTGGCCTCACTGGCCAGACCCTTGAAGATGACTTCGCGCTTCTTCGGACTTTGATAACCATGATAAAAAATTGTCTGCGCACCCGGAAAATGCTTGGCCACGGTCCGGTACAGCTTGCAGGCCAACGCGACTTCCGGGGCGAGCAGGATGACCGACCGTCCACGTTCCAAACACTTTCTGGCCATTTCAAGGTACAAAAGAGTCTTGCCGCTGCCGGTCACTCCATGCACCAAATGTGGCCCACCGCCACTGTCCATGGTGGCCGTCATTTCCTTTAAAGCGACTTGCTGTTCCTCGGTCAATTCGTAGTCAAAGGCTTCCGGCACGCCGCACACCGCCCCTCCTTCGTCGACCTCGGCCAGACGGTCAGCGGTGAGTTCTCCCAACGTGACGATTCCAACTCCTTCGAGCTTGGCGGCAATATCAGAAGCCCAGTCACCAAGGGCGTGACGAAGTGCAAACAGGCTTTGCGGCCCGTTCTCCAAAAGATGTTCAAGAAGCCTGATTTGTCGTCTGGCGTTGGGCCGCACAGGCCATGGCGGATCGGAAACAAGAGAAGCAAATCGTTCTTCGGCCTCCCGTCTGGCATTGATCCGCACCCGCATACGACCAGCCAGCCACAATTCCATGAGAGCGATTTTATTTTCTTCACTGAACCGAACAATCTCAGATGGCCGGACAGTCCCGGGTAGCTTCCGCTTTGACATCTGTTTGTCCACACGAAAAGTCACGGCTGCGGTTCGCAATCCTCTGGGCAACACGGTTTCAAGAATCCGCCCCACACTCACCATCTGACGGGATGCAAGATTCTCGGCCATGTCGATGTAATCGGAATCAAGAAGGGGGGTCCGTTCCAGAGGCCAGATCAATTGCTTGACCTCAACACCCTCAGGAACTTTATCAGCAGGGCCAACCACAACACCGGCCCGATGGGAATTCCCAAAGGGCATGATCACCCTTTGCCCGGGCGCAAGATCAGGAAAATAGGAAGGCCGCTCATACGTCCAGGCCTGATACGGTGGACTGACGAGGGTTACCTGCCAGAGATCGGCCATGATCACAACCTACTGAACTGACGGATAGCGGAATAATTCCCGCAGGATATCAAAGGGTATAGGCGGTGTGGCACACGGTGTTGTATCAAGCGCGTCACGGGCGTACAGCTCTTCGCCGTCAGCGCGATTGACAGCTATCCATCTGACGTTTGCTTCAAACGAATCATCACCGACAACAACCACCTTCTGCGGCACACGAAAACCACCCATGGTTTTGTACTCGGAATATTTCACCGAAATCAGTCCCGCCCCAGATGCATACCTGATCAGGATCGGGGAATAATTTTCGTTGTTCAACTGAATGGTCGGCATCGTGTCGTCGCCGGGTTCGGCGCCAATCTCAAAACACGGCGAATCATCGCAAAAACCGAAAGTCCGGGTTGCATTGTCCACCCCCCACGCCCTCCAGGTCTGCACAGGATTGGGAGGCATCCAGACAAACAGCGGCGACAGGGCAAAATCATCAGCTATGCACTTGCCCACAACATTACCGCCGATACCAACGGCTACAGCAGTGTCGCCAGCCTGCCATTCCTGCCGCCACTTGCCTCTGGCATACCAGAGATGAACCGATGTTCCGGGATACTTGGGAAAGGTCATTTCAGCCTCCCACGAAGTAAGCCCACCGAAACTTTTCTGCATGGCCGATGAAAGCTCCTCGTCATCCGGCGTAAAAGCGGATGCGGGAAGTACAAAAGACAAAGTGAGCGCAAAAACAGCGGTTATAAACTTCAACTTGGACAAGATAACAACTCCCGAAGCCGCTTGACGAGTTCGTCACGAAGTTCCTCGTCTTGCAGGGCAAAATAAATATTCGCCGTAAGGTATTCCACCCAGTCTCCGGCGTCAAACCGTTGCCCGCCCAATTTGACGGCAATCAGCTTGTCCTGGTCTGCAAGCCCCTGCAAAGCATCGGTCAACTGAATCTCGCCGCCGACTCCGGCTTTTTGACCTTCAAGGATATCAAATATTTCAGGCAAAAGGACATACCGGCCAATAATAGCAAGATTGGAAGGGGCGTCTTCGATGGACGGCTTTTCCACCAGCTTGGTGACACGGAACGTGCCGTCTCCCATATCCTCGCCCTTGATCACACCATATTTACTGACCTTTTCCTCAGGCACTTCAATGACACCAACAACAGCTTTCCCTGTTCGTTCGGCAGCCTTGATCAGTTCTCCGATGCCGGTATCGCGGCCAAACATCAAATCATCACCGAGCATGACGGCGAACGGTTCGTTCTTGCACACCTCGCGGGCAGTAAGCACGGCATGGCCCAGCCCAAGCTGCTCCTTCTGGCGCACGGCAATGACATTGACCATGTTGGCGACACGACGGACTTCCTCCAGCATATCGACCTTGGCAGAACGAGCCAGAAGTTGCTCAAGCAGGAAGTTGCGATCAAAATGGTCTTCGATGATCGTCTTGTTCTGGTTGGTGATAAAAACGACATCCTGAATTCCGGCCTCAATCCCTTCTTCGACGATATACTGCACGATGGGTTTGCGAAAAATGGGCAGCATTTCCTTGGGAACGTTCTTGGTAGCGGGAAGTGACCGGGTTCCCCAACCGGCTACCGGAATCACGGCTTTCTTGATGTCCATCTGATCCTCCATGAAAAAGTGATGCGTCTAACGTAAATGTTTTTCGCAAGCTTCAACGATATCATTGACGTACAGTTCCACCTTGTCGAAATCAGGTCCCTCGACCATTACCCGACACACGGCTTCGGTCCCGGAATACCGGAGCAGGACACGTCCCTTGCCATACAAAGCTTCTTCAACCCTTTGCACGGCCTCCTGAACTTTTGGGGCCTCTTCAAAAGGAATTTTCCGCTCCACGTGGACATTTTTGAGCAGCTGGGGGAATGGCTCAAGCAACCCGGCCAGTTCGGAGAGAGGCTTCTCCTTTTCGCGCATTATGCGCAACAATTGCAGCGCGGCAAGAAGTCCGTCACCCGTGGTTGAGTGCTCCATGAAAATCAAATGGCCTGACTGCTCGCCACCTAGCATGGCGCCTTCGCGGCGCATGGCCTC
>JAFLJW010000081.1 GCA_022712815.1 Pseudodesulfovibrio sp.
AGGAAGGCCGTGGAAAAGACAGGCGGCTTTGATCTGCGCTATACTCCCTCGCAATTCGACGATCTGGACCGTGATTTGCGCTCGGCACTGGACGGTATGCCAGCCCTTTACGCGGGAGAGCTTGCCGTCCGGCATGTGCAGCATTCCAGTCTCGCCAAATCGCAGACATCCAGACAGATCGGTCATGTCATGGGCAACAAATTCAAGCTCGATACCAAGTACACCGACGATGAGCTGACCAAGCTGGGACGCGAGAACTCGCAGAGGCTATGGACCGATCTGGAAGTGAAACACAATTTTCTGGTTGACCGGATCGGTTTTGGTACTTAGTTGTTTCTGACCGTTTCAGTACGGATTAAAGCAACGAGGATATGCCCATGAAGGATGATGTTCGTGTATACGGTGATTTTCACCGCATCAGCCCTGAAATATTTGATAAGTTGAAGGATTCCATCCCTTTTGACCAAGTGGAATACGATGGCGATGTTTTGCGCGTGGATCACGAAGGGTGCTACCTGATGATCGACGATTTTATTGAGATGGTCAGGGATTTGTTGCCGGAAAACGGCTACGGGCATGTCGAGTACATCGACCATCTGGACTGGGTAGTCACTCGCTACACCATCAAACCCGGCAAGATCGAAGCGAAGAAAATACTCGTAGATAACGTGCTTGATGCATATATGCACGAACATGGCCTGTGAGAAAATGCCTGTTTTTGTGAGCTAGATTTGGGCGGATTGGGGGCTGGTCGTGAGCAAGTGGACATCCAAGGCCTTGGCACCGATTTCTTCATCCGAAACAGAGTAGGATACTCGTTCGCCGGGTTCAAGGGTCTGAAAACCGTCACGGACGATCTCGGTGTAATGGACAAAGATGTCCAGCCCGTCATCCCCGGTGATGAAACCGAACCCTTTCTGGTCATTGAACCATGTCACTTCACCTTCACGTCGCACGGCAGCCTCCGGTAAAAAAAATCTGTTAGAAGACAATACCCTCAGATGCGAACCTTTGCAATGCTGACTTGCTATTTCGTTGACGTTGAAATTTCAAATTCTTCACGAGTCCCTGAAAATCGTAATCGACCATCTTCAAGCAGAAGCACCCTGTTTATGGCCGGGATTCGATCCTCGGCGTGATGCGTCACCAGTACGAGCGGTGTCCCGGCCTTGGCAAGGCGTTGCAGGATATTCCGTATGAGTGTGCGGGAGGATGCATCCAGGCCGGACAGGGGTTCATCGAGCAACAGCAGTTTCGGTCCCGGAGCCATGGCTCGTGCAAGGAAAACCCTGCGTTGCTGGCCGTAGGACATGTGCCGGAGCCGTCTGTCGCCCAGACCGGACAGCCCAACCCGTTTAAGCCACTCGGCAGCCCCCAGGAGTTCTTCGCTGGTGGGTTCGTCCAACATGCCGACACTGCCGCGATAGCCTGACATCACAGTTTCAGCGGCAGTCACTTCCCAGCCGAGTTCGCGGGCGTAGCTGGCCTGAAGCGCGGGAGACACCACACCGATCAAAGGCCGGGCCTCATCCATGGTCAGGCCGCCAAGCCGTTTTATTTCACCTACCCCCTGCTCGTCGTCGGCATAGGGTGCCATCTCGCTTGTAATCAGCTTGAGCAGCGTGGACTTGCCAGCCCCGTTGTTGCCGAGCACTGACCACATTTCGCCGGGCAGGATTTCCCAATTTATTGAATGCAGGATGCGCACGCCTTCGGAGACCACTGAAACATTTTTCATGCGCAAAAGAAATTCATAGCCCTGCTTTTTGTCGGCAATCGGCAGGTCACAGGCGATCATGTCCGGCGCGGTTTCCAGAAGTTCAGCAAGAGCATCTTCCCGTTTACCGCTCGCCTTGATTGAGCCAGCGTCCAGAACAAGGGCCTGAGCAATGCAATCCGGCAAGTCCCCGACCCGGTGTGCGGCGCAGACCAGAGTGGACCGTTGGCCGGCTTTGTCCAGAAGCGCGAGAACCTCGGCGCGAGACTGGGTGTCCAGCCCCTCCAGACATTCGTCGAGCAGGATGATGTCCGGCCCCGGGGCCAGTGCGCGAGCGATGAGCAGTTTGCGCACCTGTCCGGTGGAAAGCCTGCCCATCTCGCTCTCGGCCAGATCTTCGATGCCCAAATGGTCTATGATTTCGTCGGCTGCGGTTTCCTGCGCGAGAGTGGTTTCCTCGTACAGAAGCGGCGTGTCGAAAAAACCGGCCAGAATAACCGAGCGGCCCGGTGTCCGGGCGGCGTGTAGAAAATAAAAATCCTGCATGTCAGCGGATACCAGCCCGATTCGCTGACGCAGGCCGAGTACGGTGTGCTGTGGACCATCGCCGAAATCATAGACGCGTTCACCGCCGCCATCCGGCATGAGTTCGCCGCGCAGGATTCGCAAGAGTGTGGTCTTGCCCGATCCGTTTGGACCGGTCACGGCCACATGTTCACCGCGTACAAGCTGCCATTTAAATGGCTTTATCAATCGCCTGCCGTTACGGGTCACAGAGACGTTATTGAGTTGAATCAGAGGTTTCATGGGTGGTATTGTCTCTTTTCAGGTGCAGAATGGCAACCCTTTCGCCTTGAAAAAATAAACAATTCAGGCCTATGCTCGTTTCATGAGTGAACGCGTCGCCATCGCCAGAATGCTGGAATACGAATCCACCTTGCTTGAATCGGCCACGGCCCTGATACTTGAAGAGGCTGGTCTGAGACCTGCTGTGGGCCAGCGGATTCTGGTCAAGCCCAACCTTGTCGCACCCGGCAATGCCCGTCATTGCTGCACCAATCCCCTGGTTGTCCGGGCTGCTTGCGCCTATCTGCTCGACCGCGGAGCCAGGGTCACGGTGGCTGATTCCCCGGCCTTTGGACCGGCCTCCCATGTGGCGCGGGCCTTTGGGCTGGCAAAAGCAGTGGGTGAACTCGGTCTCAAGGTACAGAGTCTCAAACGGGCCGTACCACTTGAATTATCAGGCGGCGGGACGATTGGATTGTCGCAAGACGCACTGGAAGCGGATCTTATTCTCAATATTCCGAAGCTCAAGGTCCATTGCCAGATGGTCATGTCCGGCGCGGTCAAGAATATGTTTGGCTGCGTGGTCGGATTTCGCAAGGCCCTTGCCCACAACAAGCTGGGCCAGAGTCATGACGTGTTCCGCTCCATGCTCATGGATGTCTATCTGGCTTTGCCGAAAACCGTGCATCTCATGGACGCAATCCATCCCCTGCACAAGGATGGTCCCATCAATGGCGAACCTTTTGAACTCGGATTGTTGGTCGCCTCGAACAACGGCATCGCCATCGACACAACCGCCTATGGCATCCTCGGCCTGCTGCCGGAGCAGATTCCCCTGTGGAGTGAAGCCCTGAAACGGAATATGGCCGGCGCCGATCCGTCCGGGATAGAGTATCCGCTGGAAAAGCCCGCACTCTTCGACGTCACCGGCTTTGAAATGTCCCCGGTTCGTGATCTGGACTTCTATCTCATGCGAATCATCAAGGGCCGCATTCGCAGCCTCCTGAAACACTTCACATAATTTTAATTGCCAATATTTCTTGCTGGCGGTATGACACAAAGCATGGCTCTATCTATTCGCCATCGTTTCATTATCACCGGACAGGTGCAGGGTGTGGGGTTTCGTCCCTTTGTCTACCGTATTGCCCTTGACAACGCGGTCACAGGTTCTGTCAACAATTCCTCCGAGGGAGTGATCATCGAGGTTCAGGCCAGTCCTGAGCAGGTCAGCAACTTCGGCGAGGATCTGGTTGAAAAACTCCCGCCGCTGGCACAGATCGTTACTCTTGATTTTGAGGATCTCCCGCCTGTCGAGGGCGAGGAAGGGTTCACCATACTCAAGTCCACCGGCGGGGCAGGGCATTCCGTGCTGATCAGCCCGGATGTGGCTACCTGCCCGGAGTGTCTGGCAGAGATCGAAGACAAAACAAATCGCCGCTACCGGTATCCGTTCACCAATTGCACCAATTGCGGACCGCGCTACACAATCACCCGGTCCATTCCCTATGACCGGCCACAGACATCCATGGCCTGCTTTAAGCTCTGCCCGGATTGCCAGGCCGAGTATGATGACCCGCTCAATCGCCGGTTTCATGCCCAGCCCAATGCCTGCCCGCGCTGCGGCCCCAAAATGTGGTTGACGGATTCCGAGGGCGCAACCATCGCCCAGGGCGACGAGTCATTGCAGCGGCTTGCCACGGAACTGAGTAAAGGCAGGATAGCTGCGGTCAAGGGGCTTGGCGGCTATCATCTGGTTTGTGACGCCGCGTCTGACAAGGCCGTTGCCCGGTTGCGAGAGCGCAAGCATCGCCCGGACAAACCGCTGGCGGTCATGGTTCCGAACATGGAGATCGCCCGCAAGCTGGCGGATATCAAGCCAGCGGAAGAAGAATGGCTGACCGGCATCAAGCGGCCCATCGTGCTGGCCGCCAAGCACGAACCGTTCATGCTGTCCGAGCATGTTGCACCGGATACGAATTTCGTGGGAATCATGCTTCCCTACACTCCGTTGCACCATGTCCTTCTCAGGCTTTTTGACGAAGCCGTGGGCGATGTGGTTCCGGCTCTGGTCATGACTTCGGGTAACATGAGTTCTGAACCGATCTCGCTGGGCAATCGTGAGGCCTTCAACCGACTCAGTGGATTGGCTGATTTTTTCCTGTTTCACAATCGGGATATCCTTATCCGTACTGATGATTCGGTCGTCCGAATCAATCCCATGACAGGTGGGCCGATCATCATGCGCCGGGCGCGTGGTTTTGCCCCGGCACCGGTTTTCCTGTCCGAATCCGGCCCGACAGTGCTTGGCACTGGCCCGGAACTGAAGTGCACGCTCTCCCTGACCAAAGGCGATCAGGCGTTTCCCAGTCAGCATATTGGCAACATGTCGAACCTTGAGACCATGGAGTTTTACGAGGAGATTCTGACACACATGCAGGATATCCTTCAGGTCAAACCGGAACTGATAGTGCGAGACCTGCACCCGGATTACATGACTTCCACTCTGGCCGACGACATGGGCAAGAAGCTTGGTCTTCCGGTGAAAACTCTCCAGCATCATTACGCGCACATTTACGCAGTGCTGGCTGATAACAAATTTACCGGGCCGGTCATCGGACTGGCCCTGGACGGCACGGGTTACGGTGAGGACGGAACCATATGGGGCGGCGAATGCCTGATGGTCATGCCAGAGGAACTGGAACATCAGAGGCTGGCCCATTTTGCCCATATCCGACTGCCCGGCGGTGAGGCCGCGGTCAGGGAGCCGTGGCGTATCGCTCAGGCTGCGTTGTGGGAAATCGGCGTGACCGAACCCGGCGCGTACCGCTGGCCGTGGCTGGACGATTTTGCAAAAGAAAGCAAATTTTTGCCGCAGATTCTTGAAAAGGGCATCAACGCACCCAAGACAAGCAGTTGTGGCCGATTGTTCGACGCAGTGGCCGCGCTGTGTGGACTGGGCAACACTATTTCCTATGAAGGGCAAGCCGCCATCCGGCTGGAAAAGGAGCAAGACATGAATGAGACCGGGGCCTATCCCTGTCCGCTCAAGTCAGATGACCCTGTTTCCCTTGATACGCACGCTCTGATAGCTGCCGTTCTCGACGATCTGAACAAAGGCGTGCCGGTTCCGATCATTGCCCGCCGTTTTCATCTGGGACTGATAAATGGCCTGATCGAAATGGCATTCGCCTTTTCCACGTTGCTCGATATCCATCATATTGCCCTGTCCGGCGGTGTGATGCAGAACCTGACCATCGCTACAGAGTTGCCCATGGCCCTTCAGGGTGCCGGGTTGATTCCGCTTGTTCATCAAAATGTGCCGCCCAATGACGGGTGCATATCCCTTGGACAGGCTGTCTGGGGGCAGAGGAAATTGTTGCTCGAAAAATAAGGGGGCTTTATGCGCCTTGGCACTGCCTTATTGATCTTGTTTCTCTTCATGTTTTGCTCTCCGGTTTCAGCCGCGCAGCGATTGAAAATATGCGCTCCAGCCGTTCTCTCCGAGATTCATATACCCCAGGAAACCGCAGGCTATTCCATAGACATCAAGTACCCGGTGCTTTGCGCGTCAAAAGCCAGCCGGGCCATCCGGGATTACGTGACCAGCTCCTTGTCTTCTTTCAAGATGGAGTTCCCGGAACATGATCTCACAGCCTATCGCCACAAGCATCAGATGATTACCGGGTATGAGGTATGGGTAGCCGGGCGTGGCAGACTGGCATCGGTCAAACTTCAGGAAATGATCTATACCGGCGGCGCACACCCCAACAACTGGCCGGTCACCTGGATTTTTGACATGGCGGACGGGCATGTACTTGATCTGGATGATATCTTCATCAGTAAACGTGACGCCCTGATCGAACTGGCATTGATTGTACGCGAAGTGCTGACAGAAAGCCTCGGAGACATGTATCTGCTGGATATGCTTGAAGATGGCACAATTCCGGCGGCAAGGAATTTCAATGATTTCGTTCTGAACGATGAGGGCGTGGTTTTCTTTTTCGCACCCTATCAGGTGGCTCCATACGCTGCCGGGCAGCAGGTGGTGACTGTCCCGTATGACCGGCTCGATGAGCTTCTCAAGCCTGAAATCAAGACAATCCTGAAATGAAAAAAGGCCCGGAGCATTACGCTCCGGGCTTTTTAATATGTGTATCTGGCTAGAATCGCTCTAAATCATCACCATCTTCGATTTCGCCTATGGGCAGGGGGGCGGCCAGAACGTGTGGAGCGACATCGGCAGGTCCATTTCCGTCGATATCAAAGTAGCTGATGGTTTTTTGGAGGGCCTGAGCCTGGGTGGATAATTCCTCGGCCGTGGAGGCCAGTTCCTCGGAGGCGGAAGCGTTTTGCTGCACAGTGGAGTCGAGGTTCTGGATGCCGGAATTGATTTGGCCCACGCCATCTGATTGTTCGCGGCTGGACGCACTGATTTCCTGAATGAGGTCGGAGGTCTTCTGGATGTCCGGGACCATCTTGTCGAGCATGCCTCCGGCCTTTTCCGACACAGCCACACTGTTGGTGGACAGTTCACTGATCTCGGAGGCTGCGGCACCGCTTCGTTCGGCCAGCTTGCGGACCTCGGCGGCAACCACCGCGAAGCCTTTGCCCTGTTCACCGGCCCGTGCTGCCTCAATGGCGGCGTTGAGTGCCAACAGGTTGGTTTGGCGGGCAATATCTTCGATAATGGATATTTTTTCTGCAATGTTGCGCATGGCAGATACAGTTTCCTTTACGGCTTTGCCTCCTTCTTCGGCATCCTGACTGGCCTGTTTGGATATCAGCTCAGTCTCGGAAGCATTTTCGGAATTCTGGGTGATGCTCGAAACCATCTGCTCGACGCTGGATGAGATTTCCTCAATCCCGGCGGCCTGATGGTTGGCCCCCTCGGATACTATTTCGGCGGTGGCAGACAGCTCCTTGGAACCGGATGCCACATTGGACGCGGCGACATTGACGGTACCCAGAATCTCGGACAGCTTGTCCACCATGGCCTGCATGGCACCATATACGGAATTCATTTCATATTTGCCGCTAAATTCCACTCCCAATCTGCCTTTGGCAATCTGGTGGGTTATATCCACCAGTTCCATGGGATCGGTGCCAAGCTGCCTGAGGACACTGCGCGTGATCAAAAAGGCGATGAGCAAACCGGCAAGAATTGCACCGATACCGACCATCACGGCGGTTGCGCCCATGGCAGTCGTGTTGAATTCCACACTTTCTGCCTTGGTAAGGGCCAATTCATGAGCATCCTCTGCTATTTTATCCACCACCGGTTCGATGGCGTGAACAGCATCGCGCATCTTGCTGATAATCACCTTGATCTGTGCATCCTCGGCAACCAGAGCATCAAAGGCGGTCTTGTATTCATTTATGACACGAGCGGTATTTTCGACATATTTCTTATCGACATCGGAGTTTTCAAAAGCTGCATACAGCTTTTCAAGAGCGGCGTGAGTCTTTTTGACGTATTTTTCGCTGCCACGGAGCAGGTAATCCTTTTCTCCACGGCGGACCATCAGCAAAAGTCCCTTGACGTCCGGGACGAAAATGTCCTTGATCGATTTTTCTAACTTTCCGGCAGCACCACGCACACCTTCATAGTTTTCGCCTGTGGAGGTAAAATTGCTGAATGCGGCCCGGTAGCGGTCAAAATCGTTAGCAATAACTTCGAGCGACTCTGTCTTGTTTTTGGACTCAATTCCATTTTTGAAAGATTCCTGCGTGGCGGTCATGCGTTTGCGATACTTGTCGCTGCCGATCCGGTGGAAGTCCTTTTCCCAGCGGCGCATGAGCAGGAAATCAATGTACAAATCCTGAATCTGATGCACCTGGAGATCGGCTTCCGCGCTCTTCACGATTTTGCGGAATGTTCCCTGAAGACCGGATTCATGGTCCAGTCCGCGTTTTTCCCACGCT
>JAFLJW010000408.1 GCA_022712815.1 Pseudodesulfovibrio sp.
TTTTCCAACCGTCTGGCAGCGGAAGCCGACGAACTCCCCGCAGGCACCAGTGACCGGCGAGGCTATTGGGGCGATTACCTTCTGCCGCGTATTCAGGGCGGCGTGGATCGCCTTGGGTCCAAGATTTGGACACTCAGTCGCGAGAATGTGCTACAGGCCGTGGCCGCTCGCGCCGAGGGATTCGTGGTCGAATCTTTGGAATGGAAGCTGCTCACCGGCGAAGTCATCACCGTGGACGTGACCGTGGTCATCAATGGCGAACGGCTCGAAGTGCTGGTGATTGAAACCACCCCTTCCGGCACGTTCGAGAACAGCTACAACTTTGACTGGAGGCGATGATGGCTGACGTCCAGCAAAACGCTTTTCCCAGGTATGGTGACGATGCTTATACCTCCCTCCTCCTTCGTCTTTTCCGGGACACGGCCATGGACGTGGACCCCGGTCCAAATTTTCTGGCCCTGCTGCAAGGCAAGGCCACAGGGCTGACCCGTCTGGAGCAGTCTTCCTTCGATGTCTTGGAGGATATTCTGCCGGATTCCACCGTTGGTGAAATTGAACGATGGGAAACCATCGTCGGCCTGCCCGATCCGTGCATGCCCACTGCTGACGATTTGGAAAGCCGTCGTCGCAATGTGAGCGGCAAGCTGGCCGCCACCGGTATCCAGACCAAGGAAGATGCGGCCGCCCTGGTCGTGGTCATGCTTGGTCTTTACAAGACCGAGCTTCCCGGCGTGTCGGTCCACCGGCCCATGCGTATGGGCGACCGAATGGGTGCGCGCATGTACGGAGCAGAGTGGCTCGAAGGGTGGACCTGGCATTTCATCAGCCCGGATATTTTTGGCAACGTGCCGTTCCGTATGGGCGACCGTATGGGTGGCAGGCTGTGGGGACATCGGTCCCTGACCGAGAACGTGGCCTGTTTGGTGCGTCGGTATACCCCGGCTCATCTGGATGTATTCATTTTGTACGGCAATTATGAACTCCAATAAGAGGAGCTTGACATGAAAAGCATTGGACAGTGTGGGACTTCGACAATTGTTTTACCGACTACGGCTGGCCCTGATGGTCGATTCCAGGACGGAGAACCAGGGCAGGAAAGCCTGACGGCGACCCAGCTCGTTGCCGAGTTTCTGAATTCTCAGCAGGAAGAGTTCGCTAATCTTATATTCGATGGGTTGGGTGAGGAGTTCTCTGACATTGATGATATGCAGTTGTTGCGGGCCATCAATGAATTGATTGGAGATATTCTTAACCATGCTAATCAATGGTCCAAGGGCCAACGTTACGCTCAAACAGCCCTCGCCATAGACGTCGGAGCCGTGGCCTGGGACATGGAAGCCAATCCCCATACTGTACTGATTTTGACGGAAGATGTGACGAGTTTCACGGTATCCAATTATAAAGCGGGTGCGACCTACGAACTCACATTGATGCAAGATGCATCCGGTAACAAATCGTGCGCATGGCCCAGTATTGTTCATTGGCCCGGTGGCAAGATCTTGGATGTGACCCAAGCTCCTAACAGCGAAGATCTGGTCAATTTTTCTGTGCGTGACGACAACGGTGTTCCGATTCTGCGAGCCTTCGCCGGTCAGGACTTCAAGGTGGTGAGCTAATGCCCGTATTCCGACACCACACGGTACTCGGTCAATCCGGCCCTAAAAATTGGTTTGGCGCGGGCGAAGACGGCGAGATCCGCATCACCAGTGCAGGGGCAGAACAGTCGTTTGACACTGGAATTACGTGGCAGGCAATTCCAGGGTGGACCATGGTCGGCACCGTTGTCATGGTCCCGTCTGTCCAAGATGGCGACATGGTGGTGGTCAATGCCAGATCTTTGACTGTGGCCGCCGGTTTCATTTTTACAGTGACTCACCGCTGCCGGGGATTGGTGTTTTATTGCACCGGCCATTGCCGTTGCGATGGCCCTCCGTCTATGACCGCACGGGGTTGTCACGCCAATCCTGCGGACAACATGGTCACCGAGGACACACCTGTGGCCCCGTCAGACGGTCACGCAGTCCCATCAACAGGTATCATTCTCCGCCGATTCGCCACCGGAGCCACTTGTACCAACGAGGACACCAATCTGTTTTATGGTTGCGGCCTCGCTGCAGTGGAGTCCGAGACTCACCAGCCTCCAGTCCAAGGCAATGGTGTTGTTGTCGCCATACCTCTTGTCGGAGGTCCTGGCGGGATAGGTGGCACTTACGATGGAGATGCCGGAGGCTCTGTTGAAAATGGAACAGGAGGTGGCGGCGGAGGCGCTGGTCCCGCTGCTTATGGGGCTGCTGAGGGTAAGGCTGGCACATGTTTTAGTGGCGGACCGGGTAGTGGAGGTCAGGGAGCCAATGCCTTCCAACCCGCCGAAGCTTATCCCCTGGAGTATGCTGGTCGTGGTGGATTAGGCACCAATGACGGCCAAAATTCTGGCGGAGGAGCAGGGAATCCCGGTGGGCCTGGAGGGAGCACCGGGATCGGTGGGAACCTTCCGCAATACAAAGGCGATGATGGCACCGGCGGCTTTTTGTGGATCGTCGTAGGCGGCAGCCTAACTCTCAATGTCTCCCCGGAATCGAAAGGCTCTAAGGGAGGTGGTGGCGATGCCGTGGAAACAAGCGGTGCCGGATCTGGAGGAGGGATAGTGTGCTTAATGCACGCGGGTCCTCTCATTGGCCTCCCAAACTGCAATGTTTCAGGTGGTCCAAGTGGAGCGGCTACTTATTACACGGGTGGACCTGGTGGTGACGGGATGGCCCTCTGTTTTAAAATCGACCCAGCATAAGGAGATATTATGCTTTTTGAATACAAATATCCTGATGGAACACGAGGACCTAGCCGCGCTTATGAGCATGATGGTAGCGTCATTCCGGCTTCACATCTTGCGAAGCGAGCTGGTGAAAATGATTCCGCATGGATTGTCAGGCTTGAGAAGGTGGGTATCAATACCATCTATCGTATTCACGCCTTTGACGGAGATCCCAACACCTATGATGTAGGCGAGCCGGTCTCCGAGCTGAAGGATGGCATTACCGTGGTCAGCTACCCCAATCCAATTCCAAAGGTGCCGGTGTGGCACACGGATACGCGGGAGGTCATGTACATTTCAGCGGGGACAGATGTTCCACCGGCTTACACGACCGAAGAACCACCGAAAAATCTGTTCGCTAGATTTACGGACGGCACCTGGACAATTGATACCGCTGCCCAAGGGATGGCTATTCGTGCTGAACGCGACCTCAAATTGACCGCCTGCGACTGGACGCAACTCCCGGACTGCCCTCTGCCAGACGCACAAAAAATTACGTGGACGGAATATCGACAGGCTCTTCGGAATATTCCGCAGCGCGCGGGATTCCCTGGCGTGATCGAGTGGCCGGTCGCTCCTGCGGAGTAACTCGTAAAACCATAAGGATTGACCATGCCCTTCTCCGGCCTTGAAACCACCCTCACTACTGTTGTTGTCGCTATCATTGTCGGGTTCATCGTGCGCGTTCGGAGCGTGACCAGAGCGGATTGCAAGGACCAACACAAAGCAATGGACGTCAAATTCGCCATCATCTTTCGGATGCTCCGTGCTCTGGTCTCATATTCCGATATCCCGGATGACAAGAAAGTTGAAATACTCAACGAAAAAGGAGGCGACTAGTGGACTTCTCATTGTTTGAATCGGCAACCATCAACTTGGTGATCGAATTCGTTTACAAGCTCATCGCCCTGTTTATCCTGTGGCTGGGGCTGCGCCTGCTCGAACGCTACAATGGCCGCTCCTGGTCCAACACCATCGAGATCATCGAAGGAGACCCCCTTGCGCTTGCTATCTATCGCTCTGCTATGTGGATTGGTTGCGCTCTCGTGCTGGCCTTCTGAGGCCGATGCGGGACGCTTCGCTGTCCGGTACGATCGGCACATTCAGAAGGCCGCCGCCCGGTGGTGGCCGCCCTTCCCGGAGGGTGACTGGCGGTGGCTCAAGGCGCAGCTCTATCAGGAGTCGCTCCTTGATCCGATGGCCGTATCGCCTGTCGGCGCTGCCGGTCTGGGGCAATTCATGCCCGGCACCTGGCAGGACGTCTCGCGCCAGCTCGGCTTTGGCCGGGTGTCGCCCCATTCGATCAAGCACTCCATCATGGCCGCCGCTTTCTACATGCTCAAGTTGCGCAATGGCTGGTCCTCACCGCGTCCGGAGCTGGACCGTTGGGACTTGGCTCGCGCCAGTTACAACGCCGGGTTCGGCAACTTGCTCAAGGCGCAACGCAAGGCAGGCGGAGCCACTCGTTTTGCCGACATCATCAAGGCACTGCCTCAAGTGACCGGCCATCACTCCAAGGAGACCATCACCTATAACCAGCGCATTCACCGTTGGCATAAGGAGTTGTTATGTGGGGTACGTTGATCTCATGGGCAGCCAAGTTCGGTCTGTCTACTATTTTTAAATATGTGGGCTATGCCTTGGCCGCCACCGTGCTGATCTGGTTGTGGAATGACTACCAGGACCTGCGCGGCGAGAACGCGGTGCAGGCTGCCCAAATCGAACAGCAGGTCGAAAGCCACCGCACCGAGATCGAAGCCGGGTTCCGGCGAGAGGAGCAGCTCCGCGCCGATCTTGTCTTGCAGGTCGAAGTCTCGACCGAGCGCTTGGCCAGGAGCGAAAAGCTGTCGGCCTGGATATCGGAAATGAAAACCATAAAGAGGAGTCCCACCCATGCGATATGCCCTGAAGTTGGCCCTGCTGTCTCTTTTGCTTTTGACCGCTTGCGGTCGGACGCAGAAGGTGCTGGTCCCGCAGACTGAGACCGTGGTCCTGGCTCCGCCTCCGGGGCTGGCTATGTGCGCCGATGCCCCGACCCTGCCTCCCGATCCCCTGACCGATCAGGTTGTGGGTGAGTACATTATCCGCCTGCACGGTGCGCACGAGGACTGCGCCACTGCGCTGGCCCGCGTGGTTAAGTGGGCCGATGATGCACGAGAGCGAATAGAAAATAAAAAATAAAAACAGACCGGCACAATGCCGGTCCGTTTTAGATAGATGGAGCAGGCGAACCGTTGCAGCGGTTCACCGACCCGGTGCAGACACACCGAATCACGGACACGTCCGCTGCTCCCTAGCCTGATCAGGCTGCCGGGGAACGTAGCAGGGCGAGTCGCAGCCCGCAAGAGGCATCACATGAAATCACCACTCCCATGGCTGGGCGGCAAGTCGCGCTTGGCCGATCGCATTGTCCAACTCATCCCCGCTCACGACCACTACGCCGAAGTCTTTGCCGGAGCTGGCTGGGTGTTCTTCCGCAAGCCGGAATCCAAATACGAATCCATCAACGACATCAACTCCGATCTGATCTCCTTTTACCGCTGCGTCCAATATCATCTGGAGGAGTTCTGCAAGCAGTTCAAGTGGCTATTATCCAGTCGAGAGTTCTACGAGGACTTCAAGCGCCAGCAAAAGGCTGGTGGCCTAACCGACATCCAACGGGCCGCACGATTTTACTACATGCAGCGCCAGACCTTTGGGGGTAAGCCCGGTTGTGTCTTCGGCGTCGCAACCAATGCACCGCCCAAGATCAACCTTGTGCGCATGGAAGAAGAGCTTTCGCAAATCCATTTGCGCCTTACCCGTGTCCGTATCGAGAACCTGTCTTGGGCGGATTACGTTCGCCGCTATGACGGGCCGGGTACGTTCTTCTATCTGGACCCGCCGTACCATGGTGGCGAAAAGGATTACGGCAAAGGCATCTTCGACCGCGCAGACTACCAGCGCCTGTCCGAGCAGCTCGCCGGAATCAAGGGCAAGTTCCTGCTCTCCATCAACGACGTGCCGGAGATACGCGAGACCTTCGCGGCCTTCGGCATTCGTGAGGTGGAGACCATCTATTCAGTGAAGCGGGAGGAGAATCAGAAGGTGAGTGAGCTGCTGATCATGAACTACGATCCAGTGCCGGGACTGCTAGGCCTGTGCAGGGAGGATTGAGAAAAAAAGCCCCCCAGCTGATCTGCCACTTTTTCGACATGGTCTGCCATGAGGCGTTCGATATAAGCGTCTCCGGGGCAGGTCTCGGTGTGAGATTCAGCTCGAAGACGTAGGGCATCGGCATGCATGTAAAGTTCGCGGAGGAAGTCAGAGGCAGTAAGCATAGGGTAACTCTCCTTTTGATTTTCCCCTCAAAGGGTTTGGAGAAGGCTCTATGCAAAAGGATCGCCAGTAACTTGTCTTCTATTTGTTTGCCATCAACACCAAGAAAAGCAGGGCGATAGACGTCAACAGGATAAGGATTGCCTTGAGGCAGCCCTTGCGATTTTTCCCTTGCCATTCCTCCAAGTCGTTCTTTCTACCTGCTATGGGGTGCCCGCATTGAGGGCACGTTTCGGCCTCGGTGGAGACTCCGTTGCCGCATGTCGGGCAGGTTATCATCTGTGTCATTTGTTGCTCCTGATTATAGGATGTTAGCCCTTATTTGGTCTTGGTATCTGGTTCGGCTTCATGGAATATGGGTGCAGCCTGTGGCTCCTCCGCGCCACACATTTTACCATTGGCTATGCTTCGTACCATGGACCAAATCAGGTGGTCCGTGCCCCCGGCTTTACGTAACCCAATCTCGGCATCGCGCACCGCATCGGCCACTGGTGTGGCTATCTCTGGCTCCGCATCTGGGTGTGGAGGTACTGGCAGGCGCCCACCCACTCGCATTCCCATACGGAAGCCGGACACGAACATTTCCCCTTCATCAAAGAAGAGCCACTCTCGACTCACCTGCGGATAGACTTCCAGAACTTCGAGTAGTTGGTGGAGTCGCATAGCCTGTTGTCCAGATTTTGAGAGGTAATTTGAAAAAGTCGTATTACGTACGGAAAGTTTTTTGCAGAAGGCCGTAACATTTCCGCCTGTCAAAACGGCTATGAGGCTGTTAAGTCTTTCATATAATTCCATAAAGCGTACCTTCCAAAATAATTCCAATTAATTTGACTTTAATCAATATTTTCGTATATAACCAAACCCAACACAACGACTATCAACTTGCAAGGAGGCTGTCGTTATGTCGATCTTCAAAAAACTACTATCCAAAGTCTATCCCGCATCAAAAGATCGGGAAACTTTGCAGCGCGAACTAGGTATCAGGCTGTCCCCGAATTCCGTTTCACAGCCTGCGCTCCCTGAAGGAGCCAGTTCATAATGCCTTCTTTCTCCTCACGCAGATCAGCCAAGAGCTGCTCGGCCTCGGCCTCGTCGATTTCATCGTCGAACCCGGCCCGGCCCGTCGCCTCGGTGGCTTCGTCCAGCATGGTCCGCACTTCTTCCTTCGACTTGCCCGTGACCTCGTGCAGGATTTGTACGAATACATCTGCTTTTGTCATGGTGCCTCCAAATTTTGATCAATCTTCTGAGGTTTAATTTATGTCTATCCAAAAAAACGACACACCGCAAGACGACAGTCTGCCCCTGAGCTATCATCGCCGCCACTGGATGAGGCAACGCAAGCTGACCAATGGCAAGCTTGCCAAGCGTTTTGGCCTTGGCTCAGACATGTCCGTGTCCAAGATGATGAACAAGGGGCTTGCCTTGCAGAAGTACATCAACATCCTGCGGGACGAATATAACATGCCCGACAACCTGCTCCCAAAACCGAGCCGGGGAAAGACTGGCCCTTTGAGCAAAGCCGAGCGTGCCGCCCAGGTATCTGCTCTCGCATAATTTTGGATTTAATTGTGCGTTTTTTGGACATAATTACAAAGTCTCGAACAACCGTATCAATTGCAACATTGAACCGAGGAACCAATCAATGGACACGACATTGACAGGAGTCTGCCAGGAGGCGGTCCAAACCAAGGGCACGAAAGTGGTCGCCGCCGAGCTGGGTGTGAACAGTAATGTGTTCGGCAACGAGCTGAACTCGTTCAATGATCGCAACAAGCTTGGCGCGGACATGGTCTACCCGATCATGAAGACGTGCGACGACGATTCCCCTCTCCATTTTCTGGCTCAGTTGCGCGGCGGTGTGTTCATCAAGCTGCCCAAGGCGAATCCCGACAGCCCGGTGGACATTGCGTCCATCAAGGTGGTCAAGGAATTCGGCGAATTGATGGCGACCTATGGCGAGGCGCTGTCCGATGGAACCATCTCCCGGCAGGACCTCAAGAATATTCTCAAGGAAGGATACGAATCGGTGGAAGCCATCATGTCCATGCTCAAGCTGGTGGAAACGATGGAGGGTGGCAAGTAATGCAGTCCTGGAAAGCTTCTCGACCCATTCTGATTATTGTAGGTTGCTCAGATGCTGCTCTGTCGGAGTTCATGCGCGCTGACCTTATGACCGATCTTAGATGCAACGCATGTTCCATCAATAGGATGGCGGAAGTCCTGACAGGCACCATTGCCTATTCATTTCACGCCGAACTGCTTGTCAATAAGTATAGCATAGCTCCCCATATTCACCTTGCTTCCTGCAATGCCCACCCCGGCGTGAATCACTACCCCTTGCCACGCGCCAAGCGCAAAGGCTCCTCCGCCCTGCAGGCCGCATGGCTTGCCATGGAATGCTGGGGTTATGACGGTGTGATCTTCGCGGGCGTGGCCCTGGGTGATGCCGATTGCTTCGGCGGCACCGCCAACTATTCATTTTTCCGCAAGCACTGGCCCGCCTTCGCCACCATCCATGGCGAGCGTTGCCGGGCCATGTCCGGATACACCGCCGAATTGTTCGGCACCCCTGACCCGGAATGGGTCAAGCAGATGTTGAAGGAGAAGTAGCCATGACCGCATTTAGCACCATGACCGCAGATCAACACATCGCGGCGGCAGAGCGGCATCTTGCGGCAGCGATGCAGACCAAGGGAAATGATAATTTTGTCCGGCCCAAGCTGTCCATGGCGTTGATGGCGTTGTCCCTGTTGGACAAGCCCATGGCAGCCCCGGCGGTGCAGGTTGCCCCGCCCGGAGGCGGTGAACGCGGGTTGCCCAGAGGCGATTGGTAAAACGATATTTCCCGGCGCACCGGAATGGTTTCGGTGATCGCCCTGCCGGGTGGTTCCTTTGAGAAAAACAGAATCATATCGGGAGTCGGGGCGACTCCCGGTGACAACAACTGGAGGCAAGATGATGATTGGATTGTTTCAATATGCGGCAGAAATCAATCTTGGGATGCTCATCGTGGCAGCTCTCATCATCGGCGGTCTTGCCGGTGTGTTGCTCGGATCATGGGTCACCCGCTCACGCCTTGAGCGCGAGGCAGGTCGGCTCCGTTTGCCCCGGCGGTTGTCGTCATGACTAGACGTCAAATTAACACTGTGCGCGAAAAGGTGCTTGCCCATATCCTTTTGCGGCGGCTCCGGTCGTTTCAGGGCGATGTATTGCTGCCCGAACTGTACGAGGCGTTCCGGGCCGAACCGATTCACGGGGATGTTCAATTTTGGGGGTATGCCGCGTTTGCCAAGTGGATCGGGAAAAATCCGAGTCTGGTGGTGGAGATCATGACCAGGGGAACCAATCGTCCTCACAGCATCTTGAGAGTGGATGCCAGGGCCGCGCTGTTTGTCGGGGCCAGGACCGGCGAGACCCTTCATGTTGATTTTCAACAACTTCGGGACGATGAATTTACGCCCTACGGCGATTTTTCGCCGTCCATGCAGCATGAGGAGTGGTCATGAGTGATCTGCCTCTTGATTACGCCCGATGCTACGACCCCGGCTGTCCAAAATGGCAGAGCAAGGAATGCGCCCGGGCTGAGGAGCAAGGGAATGACGTGGCGATCTCATGGTTGCGACCCCGGCGCAAGCAAGGCGGCAAGGATTGCGAAATGTGCATAGAGCTGCCGGGCAAGAAGGCGGCGGGGAATGGAGGAGATCGTTTATGAGCATTGAATTTATTAACTTCCCCCCGGCTGTTGTAGGCTTGATGGTTTCCGCCAATTTTGAGCCTGACGATGCACCGGATGACACTATCGAGGTCACGTTCCAATTGCCCAAGGAATACATTGTTTCCAGAAAAAATGTGGTGCTGATTGACCTTGATAGGTGGACCGAATTTGTTGCGGAACTGACGGAAAATGAGAGGTAGGTTTGGAATGAGCGAAAATAGCAAAGTCATAGAGTTCCAAGAAATGGTTGGGGCAAAAAACGTTCCGGTCATGTTCGTTCCGGCCAGTCGAGGCGGTCTGTCAGTTCGCACCAGCAACGATAAGGCATGGTGTACGTGCGCGTATTCTCCAGGAGACAACCGCGAAGGCCAAACCCTCATCACGGCGGCAGCCCTCAATATTTATTCCGCTCTTTCTCAAGGTGAAATTGAGATTGCCAACCCTGCATTCGTCGAACTTGTTCACCGAGCAGACTGCGAAGTAATCGCCAATGCAAGCAAGGGCGATTACGCCGACTGGCAGCCTGGTCCAGATGATCTTGTTTCTGAAATCCACTACCACGCCGACAAGCTGCTTGCCGCGTCTGACTCTGGCGATTTGGACGAAATCAAGGAGTACCTTGCCGACCTGTTTAACTACGTTCGCAAGGGCTGGGAACAGGCCGAGAACTGCACCGAGAATGGAGGGTAGCTAGGCATGTCTATGAAACCAATACTTTTCAGCGGGCCTATGGTGCGAGCCATTTTGGAAAAGCAAAACCCGAAGACGCAGACGCGCCGGGTGGCTCAGACCAAGGGCGCAAGCGTATGTGATTCTGCCCCCCTGCAAGACCTCAATTGGTGCGGCGATGTTGTAGACGATGCCTCCCATCTGTTCGAGCATGGTGATGTTTATCTGAAGGTGCCGGATGCTGGAACTGAAACGCGCCACCGTGTTTTTCCCAAGTACAAAAAAAGCGACATCCTTTGGGTGCGTGAGACATGGCGCGAATGGGATGAGAGCGACGAAATTGACGACGATCCCGAAGAGTTCAGAGAGTGGCGTCCTCGTACCGATCCTCTCCCAGCATGTATGCGCGCAGATTGTGGCGAACTTGAAGAGGAGCAAAGAGAAGCCGGGTTGAAATGGCGGCCTTCCATCTTCATGCCTAAATGGGCGTGCCGTCTCTTCCTTGAGGTGGAGAACATCAGAGCCGAACGAGTAGCCAACCTTACCACAAGCGATGCATACGCCGAGGGTGTTGCCCATTACGTCCGCACTGCCGAATTCAAGGGGTTGAATATCAACTCCAAGCCAGCTGGCGCGCACTCCTCAGTCATGGCCTTTTATCAGCTTTGGAACTCCATCAACGCCAAGCGTGGTTTTGGTTGGGATGAAAACCCGTGGGTATGGGTCTACGAGTTTAAGCGCACCTTGAAACCGGCCAACTGGCCTACCGTTTGATAGGAGGTTTGGGAAGATGCATACATTATCTGCAAAAGCCAGACAGCTCCTGAATTTTTTGGTTCGCGTTGTACCACTCCCAGTCAATGGGGGTGAATATGGCTATGAAAACCATGAGTATAGAGACACCCCCAAAGGCAACAGGGAGCCAATACTCAAGATAGAAAGAGTACCTAGTTGTTTTTTGGTAATCCCAAAACCGTTGAGCAAACAATGGAAGCTTTTCCATACTATATGCGACATTTTTTATATATTGATCAGTTTCTTCTTTGTTTATGTATGTGTTCAATCGCTCTGTTATCTTTTTGATCCGTTTCATTATGGTATCTTGATCCAGAGTTGTATCTGTCTCAATGGTGAAATCGCTCGAAGGTTCGGCCTCAGAGTGCTCTTTGGGCGTCAATCCTGTCAAACGAAGCTTCCACCTGTTGTATGTCTGCCATCCCATCCAGCTAAAATAGATCCAGAAGTACGATGTAATAATGAGCATGGCGTGAGGGATGTAGTGCAATGGCAAACCACTAATGGTTATCCCCATTGCTGTAGGCATAGAACTTATACGACCGCCAAAAAATATAGCCATACACAAAATACAGCAAAGCAAAAGGTTACGTCTAACCTTGAGAACTTGGAGAGGAAGTTCAATAAATGGTTCAATGATTATGTCCTCATGCGGGATATTCAATTTTCTTTGTTCTCTTATTTGCTCAAGCATTTTTTCTCCTCAAAAAGTATTCCTATCAACGACGGTATGCTCTTCGTTTGATTGTTGTGTCAACTTTCTAAAATTAATGAACCGAGTATTCAAAAGCAGTTGAGGGATAGATGAAAACAAACATCGTTACATTTTCAGGGGGGAAAGATTCCCTTGCTCAGCTCATCCTTTTGATTGAGCGCAAAGAGCCTATCCATTCTGTTTTAAACGTGGATGTCGGTTGGGAGTTCCCTTGGATGTATGACCATATCAACAAGGTCGCCGCTATGCTTGAAAGCAAGAGTATCAAGTTTGTCCGCTTTAATATCGCGGACAAGATTCGATATCTCATGTTTGACCATGCTGTTTTCGGACGCGACGAACCATACAAGGGCAAACTTAGATACTTCGGCAAAGGCTGGCCCGGCCCTAGTCGCCGATGGTGTACCCGCGAGAAAAACGAACTCAAGGACAAGTACATCAAGTCAATCGACGGGGGCGTGTCCTGCATTGGGTTTGCTGCCGACGAAGCACACCGCGCCGAATCCAAGAATCTCAAAAAGCAGCCCTATGATGTGCGGTATCCGCTGATTGAGGAAGGCATGACAGAAGCCAATGCCCTCGCATACTGCCGGGAGCATGGCTACTACCCCGAAGGCGGTTCGCCTTACGATCACTTCAAACGGGTGTCCTGCTATTGCTGCCCTCTCCAATCAATCGAAGCCTTGCGCATTTTGCGCATTGAGTACCCTGACGAATGGGCGACCATGCTCAAGTGGGACAAGCTCATGCCAAGCATCAATAAGCCATTCAAGGCCGGTGAAACCGTCAATGATTTGGATGCCCGGTTTGAATATGAGAAAAGCATGATGGCTCACGCCGTCTAAACTTATCAGCAGGCAGGAGAGACAAATGGGAATTGACATAGATGCAATGCTGGAAAGAACGCGGGAGGCTCGGAATATTAAATGCCCTCACTGTGGACACATATATGAATCAGGCGGGGACTTTGAATTCTTCGCCGCTCACGTTTCATATCACGGTAGCGAGGATGGACCCAGAAAAGACGAGTGTGGTTCCTGCGGTGAAACCTTTTGGGTTGAAGAGGATGTTGACCGCACCTACGAAACCCACGCCCAAAAGCCTAAATAACCACTAATCCGCAATGAGATGTTGAAAACATGAAGATCAAATACGGCACCACGCGCACAGTCATTCTTATTGGCAAGTACGCCTTTAAATTCCCAACAATAGTTGAATGGCGGCTGTTCTTGTATGGCCTGCTTGGAAACATGCAAGAGCGCAAATTTTGGCAACAGCAGCCTGAATCCCAGCACATGATGTGTCCGGTTCTGTCCGCTATTCCAGGCGGCTTCGTCACTGTGATGCGACGGGCCACCCCTGTGAGCGTTGGCGAATGGGATACGAAGGAAAAGGAGTGGTTTGACCGCGCTGTGATTTTAAACATCCCCGTTGAAAACAAGCCAGACAGTTGGGGGGTGCTGGAAGGCCGCGTTGTGGCGATTGATTATGGCAGCGACTATCGGAGCGGGTACGAGAGTGCCGCATAGAACTCAGCAACAGGAGATACAAATGGAAACACCAAAAAGCATTATCCCCGATGAGGAGATAGAGAAAGTCCATGCTAACGCCGATTTTGGCGGCATGACCAAGCGTGAAGTCGTCAATTTTGGCGTGTTGAAATGCGCTAGTAGATATTATCAGGGCCACACATCCAACCAGATCATCAAAGAGCATGGACTTGTGGATGATGAATACAACCTGACCCATAAGGGCTGCGCTTACTTGTGGTCTGTCTACAGCAATGGCAAGCCCTTTTAGCGCGTACTACATGAGA
>JAFLJW010000264.1 GCA_022712815.1 Pseudodesulfovibrio sp.
CGTCCACCACTGTGGACAGCAGTCCTATCACTGCTCCTATAAGTGGAATTGCCATTTAATTTTCTCCAATATCTTCAAGTTCACACGTCTCTTCCCGACAGGCGAACACTATAACCCCGAGTTTGGCCCCTGGATAAGAACGGACGTCAGAGGGGCAAAAAAGACCGAAAAAAGGGCAATATTCCCTATTGACAGGTTTTTGAGAGGGAGGGGGGTAAAAACTTGAAACTCTTCGGACGGCGACTCTATTTAAATCGTTTTTCAATAACGTTGGGGAATAGATTGCTTCCAAACTCCATGCAAATGAAGTATCAACTAAAAGGAAAAGCACCCATATTTATGCAAAAGGAAATGCAGGTCCTCTCCGAGGTGGCCCTTCATTAAATTCAAGGAGTTTTTGAATGGAATATTTTATGACGCTGTCCCCGATCATGCAGGCCTTTCTCGCCACATTGTTCACCTGGGGCATGACTGCCGTTGGTGCGGCGGTCGTTTTTGCGGCAAAAGATATCAGCAAGCGGGTGCTCGACATCATGCTCGGATTTGCCGGGGGCGTGATGATCGCGGCCAGCTACTGGTCGTTGCTTGCGCCTGCCATCGATATGAGCGAAGACATGGGCGTGTTCAGTTTTGTACCCGCTGCCGTGGGGTTTGTTACGGGCGCGGCATTTTTGCGGCTGGTGGATATTTTTCTGCCGCACCTGCATATCAATGCCCCCATCTCCGAGGCGGAAGGAATCAAGACCGACTGGAACAGCTCGGTCCTGCTGGTGCTTGCCATCACCCTGCACAATATCCCCGAAGGCCTTGCCGTGGGCGTGGCGTTCGGCGCGGTGGCCGCCGGATATGATTCCGCCACCCTGAGCGGTGCCATTGCTCTGGCCGTGGGTATCGGTATCCAGAATTTACCCGAAGGCACGGCTGTGTCCGTCCCCCTTCGCAGGCAGGGATTTTCGCGCATCAAGAGCTTCATGTACGGACAGGCTTCAGGCATAGTCGAACCCATTGCAGCCGTGATTGGCGCGGCAACGGTCTTTTTTGCCAAGCCCCTGCTGCCGTATGCACTGGCATTCGCAGCCGGAGCCATGATCTTCGTGGTCGTGGAGGAGGTCATCCCGGAATCCCAAGCCTCAGGCTACGGCGATCAGGCCACCATGGGCTGCATTTTCGGCTTCACGGTCATGATGATTCTCGACGTGGCTCTTGGCTAAATGGCTATTTTTTAATAAATTACCAGTGGTTGCATGAAAATGATATCTTTCCCGATTATGTTGCCTTGGAAGAATTTCGTGGGTATTATTCTTTAAACCCTGACAAGGAAAAGATTATCATGAAATGTGTATAGTTCGTAATAGACCAGATTTGCAAATGAATCTGTTGTTTCAGTAGATTTGCCGGTTTGGCGACTATCTTCATTTTAGCTGTTTTTTGCTTGCCTGCTCCTTCATATGCCGCAGGCAATGCTTGAACAAATCAAGGTCAGGTAATGAATACTATGAAACAGTTTGCTCTCATTCTTTGCACCGTGCTTGTGTTGCTGGCCTCGCCGTGCCATGCAGCCCCCCTTTCAGTTACGGTTTCCATCACACCTCTCAAGTATTTCACTGGCCAGATCGGCGGTGACCGGGTCGAAGTCTCGATCATGGTTCCGGCCGGGGCCAATCCAGCCACCTATGAACCAAGGCCGCGCCAGATGGTCGCCTTGACCAAGGCAAAGCTGTTCATCGCCATCGGAGTTCCGTTCGAACAGGCCTGGCTGCCACGTATGCGGGCGGCCAATCCCCACATGCAGGTAGTCAAAGCCCGTGCGGGCTGCAAGCTGATGCAGATGAAATCCCATCATCACGAAAACCACGGCCATGGAAAAGATGAGCACAACGACCACGGAGGTCACCTTGACCCACATGTCTGGCTGTCTCCGACCGAGGCAAAAACCATGGCAAGCACCATCCTTTCGGCATTGGTTCAGGCAGATCCCGAAGGAAGCCAAGAGTATCATAAAAATTACAAACGGTTACTTGTAAAAATTGAAACCTTGGACAAAGATATTAGACAGTTGCTCGCAGGCAAGGAGGGAACACGGTTTCTGGTCTACCATCCGTCGTGGGGCTATTTTGCCCGTGATTACGGGCTGGTTCAGATACCGGTGGAACTCGAAGGGAAAAATCCCGGACCGCGCGAGTTGGCCCATCTCATCAAAATGGCAAAGGAAAACAAAATTAAGGTCATCTTTGCCCAGCCCCAGTTTTCGGAAAAATCCGCACGGATAGTGGCAAACGATATCGGCGGCAAGGTGGTTCTGGTCGACCCCCTGGCCGAGGATTGGGCAAACAACCTTCGCCGCGTTGCCCGATCAATCAAGGAAGCTCTTCGCTAGGGCGTATCGACAATTATCCACCCACTCCGTTTGGCAAGTTTTCAAATGACTACGTTGTCAGGAAAAAGGACTCATCCGGATTAAACGTACTTTTTTAGGGAAGTGTTGCACTTGGTTGCCACACTTCCCTTTTTCTCCTCTAAATCTGGAAGGGGGAAAAGAAAAAGTACACTTTGACCGGATGAACCGTCTCTTGACAGCCTGCTATATCCAGAAGGCGTAAGCCGCGCCGACCAGAGCGATACTGACGGCCCGAAGGGTCTGGCTGCAAGCGATGAGCTTCATAGCCATACGCGGTTTGAAAATCCCGGCATAATAGGGAAGCTGGTGACGGAAAGCCCGCATGGGGGAGGAAAGGAGATTGCCGAGCATGAGGGCAAGGACCACCTGGGACTGGGTGAGGCTTGTGTCGGTGATCATCGCACCGGCGGCGGCCAGTCCCGCCGTGAATTCAGCGAACATGTGGAAAGCGATAATGCCGAGAGCTTCGGGTGGCAGAAAGGAGAAGAGTCCTCCCTGTCCGGCCATGATCTCCTGAAGCCCGGTGAATACTCCGACTTGCTTGAGTACAAAGAAAAATGTGTAGATGGGAGCGGTCAGGTAAAGCACTTTGGGAAGACGTTTCCTGAATCGTTTCCATGTCTTTTTGAGGGCAGAACTGTTGTCACGATTTTTGTCCATTTCTTCCAACTGGCAAGGGAGACAGCCTTCAGGGAGTGGCGGAAGCAGGAATCGGCCCGCCAGCACAATGGCGAAAGTGCGCAAAACCGCGGCAAAGGCGGTGAGACCGACGTAAACTGTGGCTGCGCTGCCGATAAACGGTGCGGCTATGAAGAAAATGGTCGGAAGATGAAGAAAATATGTCGGCAGACTGTTGAAAAGATTTGAAAAAATCAATTCCCGGTCACTGATGGCCCCTTTGTCGTACGCCTCGGAAAGCAAGGTATTCGCTGCGATACCGGAAAAAAAAGCCATGGAAAAACTGGCTGCGGAGATGTCTTTGAGACGTGCACGCCGAGCCAGCGGTGCGGCGACTATGGCAGCGTAGCGGGTCCAGTGCAGGGACTCGATGAGGTTTCCCACGAACAGGCCGAGCGAAATGAAAAAGGTCAGCCTGATGAGCGGCCAGAACAGCCCTGTCCAGAGGACGGGCCAGGAAATGTCTAGTTCCATTTACTTTTTCTTGCCTTTGACTTTGATCTTTCGGACCTGAGCCAACTGGTCGTCGGGCATGTAAAAGGTGTTCTTGTCACCGGGAAAACGTCCGCGCCGGACATCGTCGCAGTATGCCTCGAATGCCTTTACTGACGCTGTACCGAGTTCGGCGTATTTGCGCACGAACTTGGGCGTGAAGCGATCGAAAAGCCCCAGCACGTCATGGTAGACAAGGACCTGACCGTCGGTGACGTTACCGGCTCCGATGCCGATGGTGGGGATGTTCACGGCCTCGGTGATCAGCTTGGCGGCTTCCACGGGGATCGCCTCAATCACAATGCAGAACGCACCCGCCTCTTCCACGGCC
This sequence comes from Pseudodesulfovibrio sp., assembly GCA_022712815.1. Classification (GTDB taxonomy): domain Bacteria; phylum Desulfobacterota; class Desulfovibrionia; order Desulfovibrionales; family Desulfovibrionaceae; genus Pseudodesulfovibrio. Next base: position 3,900 of record JAFLJW010000264.1, read on the forward strand.
TGTGCGTCCTCAATGAGCGTCTTGGTCGCTTTGGCAGATTTGCCCTGGGCCTTGAATCCACCGAATTTGGCGATGTGCTGCGGGGTTAGCCCCACATGGGCCATGACCGGGATGCCTGCGGCAGAGATCGCCTTGATCTGCGGCACAACCGGGATGCCACCCTCCAGCTTGACCGCTTTGGCGCGACCCTCGGCCATGAAGCGGCCCGCATTCTTGACGGCGCGGTTCACGGTGCAAAACGACATGAACGGCATGTCAGCTACGAGCAGGGCTCGTTTGACGCCTCGACTGGTGGCTCGGACGTGGTGAATCATTTCGTCCATGGTCACGGACAGGGTGTCCTCATGGCCGAGGACGACCATGGCCAGAGAATCGCCCACCAGTACGATATCCATACCGGAGGCATCTGCAATTATGCCGGACGAGTAATCGTATGCGGTCATGCAACATATTTTTTGCACGCCCTTGGATGCCTGAATGCCGGGCGCGGTCATGACCGTGACTTTATCTTTCGAGGTGGTTTTTTTGCTGGTGCTCATGGCCGGGAGAGTATGAAGGCAGAGCCTTGTAGTCAAGGCCTGTCCCAGATTAATACCTCAAGAGGACACAACGCAATTTCGTCCGGAGTCCTTGGCGGTATAGAGGCATCTGTCCGCCTCTTTGAGCATGACCTGCATATCTGCTTTTTCCGTGCAGATACCACAACTAACGGTAATTGTTACGTCTTCTCCGTCCACGTCCACAGTAGAAGCTTCGATATCCCGCCGCAACTGGTCGTATTGCGCGAAGATATCTTCCTTTTTATCATGGATGGCCAGGATGCAAAACTCCTCTCCTCCGAATCGGGAGACAAGACCGTTATCCTCAAAAGCGGTTCCGATAAGGGAGGATACTTTCTTCAGCACCTCGTCGCCCACATCATGCCCGTAGGTATCGTTGAACCGTTTGAAAAAATCGATGTCGATCATGGCGACTGTGACAAGCCCTCCTTTGGACGTTGTTACAAAATCCTCACAATTATCAAAAAAATAACGGCGGTTGAAGAGCCTTGTCAGCGGGTCCTTGTTGGACAGATCGCGGATGATCTCAAAGCGGTTCAGCATCTCCACATTGTGACCTACCCGGCAGTATAGTTCCTCTTTCTGGAAAGGCTTATGCAAAAAGTCATTGGCTCCGTTGTCAATGAACCTGATCGAAAGACGGGCGTTGTTCTTGGCCGAGATACCGATGACAGCCAGTTCGTCCTTGGAGAACTGACGACGGATTTCCTTGATCAGAGTGAATCCATCCATATTCGGCATTTCGTTGTCCGTGATAACCAGTTTGATCTCGGGATGCTTTCGCAATATTTTTAGGGCTTTTACTCCATCCTCGGCTTCGAGCAATTGGTAGCATTGCTTGGAAAGGAACCGGCTAAGCGCGGAGCGCATGGAGCGCGAATCGTCCACCACAAGGATGCCCACAGTGCGATTTCTGGCGATCTTGCCCACACTTTTCCCAATAGCTGCGGGCAGGCAGGCCGGTTCTCCCATGATCATATCCGCAATGCCCACGGTCATGCACTTGCGCCGAGCGGTGTCATCAATATCGGTGTCATAGGCTATGACAGGGATGGAAAATTCTGCCAGTTTTTTCAGCAGGTCGTTGGCATTTTGCGATAAGAGTCTGACTGTGGCGGCAAAAATGGAATTTAAATGGGTTTCAATGAAAGCTATGGCCCTGGTGGCATCATCAAGGATTTTCGGCTCCATTTCGGTTTCACCCCATACAGCCATGGATATCCGTTGCGCCACAGTTGCATCGGGCTCAAAGATGAGAATGTATTGTACTCCGGTCTTGGAGTCGGGGGACGGCTGTTCCATCATGCCTAAGCCCTATCAAGATCCACATAGAGAGGGCATTATAATTCGACGGGTGAAGCGGTATGGATTACTCGGCAACAACCTTGTTTCGCCCGGAGTCCTTGGCGGTATAAAGGCGTCTGTCCGCCACTTTGAGCATTGCCTCAACTGTGTCCGGTTCGGAACATATGCCTGCGCTGATGGTCACGCTGATGGTGGCCCCGTCGATTTCCACGGTCAAGGCTTCAATGGACCGCCTCAGGCTGTCAAATTGAGGGATGCTATCTTCATCCTTGCCATGGGAGATCAGAACACAAAACTCCTCGCCTCCGAAGCGGCAGACGATACCATTTTCAGGAAAGCACCTGTTCATGATGGCAGCCACCTGCCTGAGTACTTGGTCTCCGGCATCATGACCATAGCTATCGTTGACTTTCTTGAAAAAATCGATGTCGAGCATGGCAACGGAATACGTGATATCGTTCTGAATGCATTGCTGGATGAACGGCTGCGCGTTTTCAAAAAAGTACCGGCGATTGTAAAGCTGCGTCAACGGGTCCTTGTAGGACAATTCCTTGATAAGCGCGATATTTTGCAGCATTTCAATGGCGTGCCCGACGCGACAGTGAAATTCCTCGACCTGAAAAGGCTTGGAGACAAAATCATTGGCTCCGTTCTTGATCAGTTTTGCGGACAGCAAGGGATCACCGCTCGCTGACATGCCGATGATGGCGAGTTCATTCTTCGAATGGTTTTCACGGACTTTTCGGATCAGTTCGAAGCCATCCATTATTGGCATATCATAATCGGTGACGATCATTTTGATGTCAGGATGTTTGCCGAGCATTTTCAGAGCGGCCTCGCCGTTGTCCGCTTCCAGCACGGAATAAAGCTGTGTTTTAAGGAGTCTGACGACTGCGTCACGCATGGTCTTGGAATCCTCGACCACCAGAATGGAAATTTCCTGATTGCTCTTTACGCGCTGGATGGTTTCCAAAAGGGTATCGATGCACGTACTGGAACCCTTGAGAATGTAATCGACGATGTTCCATGACAGAAATTTGTTTCGCATGGCACCATCAAATCCGCCGGTAAAGATAATGCCCGGAATACCTTTTTTCATGGCGTATTCAACGATCTCTCCATTGGGAGCATCCGGCAAGGCGAGATCAAGGAGCGCGACCAGATACTTAGCCTTGCAGCAATCAATGGCTTGTATGGCCTCTTGGTAGGTAGCTTTCCAGTCCACTTCAAACCCTAACTCATCCTCAATCCTGCGCCGGATCATGGTGGCGAAAAACTTGCTGTCCTCAACGAGCAGTATTACGGGCTTGTCTGACATGTGTTCCCTTTTTTTATCGGTACTTAATTTCACCTATGAATATACATGGAACTTATGCGGGTGTCATGGATTATAGTTCTGGGCATAAAAAAAGGCCTGTCAGGATATCCTGACAGGCCTTTGTGTGTATATGAGCAAACGCTCTACATGGGCGAGAGGTTCTGTAAAACCCAGATGACCCGGCCCACGGTGCGGGCGTCCATCTCGGAGGCCGGGATGGTCAGGTCGGAGTATTTTTCGTTTTCGGCCTTGAGCAGGAAGGTATCGCCCTGCATGAAGACACGGCGGATGGTCAATCCCTGATGCGGAAAATGAACCGCGCAGAGATCGCCGTCAGGATGATTTTTCTGGTCACGGTCAATACCGACGAAAGCACCGCGTTCAACAACGGGTTCCATACCGGCGGAATCAATCTTTACCACTTGCAGCTTGGGACGGCAGAAGGATTCGGGAACGGAAAGTTCTTCGATAGGACTGGGTTCCCAGGTGGCGGCCTCTTTATCGGCTCCGGCCATGGTGGATACGGGAACGACACGACCACGGGAGTTCAGCCTGCCGTAGGGTGCGGGAGTTTCACGAAGTAGAGTGTCCGCAGGTATTTTTGCCTTGTTGGCATTGATGTAAACAGGTTCAACACCTTCAGACAGCCAGTCAGGATCAAGTCCGTGGCTGCGGTACAGCTTCAAAAACCAATCAGAGGGAATGGAACAGCGACGCTTGGCATCGGAAATGCTGGATTGACGAACATCCAGAACTTCTGCCAGCTGCACCTGAGTACGGGCTCCGGTGGCTTTCTTGATTCGTTCAAGAGCCTCCTCAAACCATTTCAGTTGCGCTTCGTCGCATTTTCTTTTTTTCTTGGGCACACCTAACTCCTTATCATGCTGTGGCTATTCATGTGTCACCAACAGGCGACACCTATGCATCAGTCAATGGCATCAAGTTATAGAACACAAAATTAGAGGATACTTCCCATTTGGCCGATATAGACATTATACCATTTTTGAGTCAATCGGGAGAATCTCCTGTAGAGGTTGGGAGAATCTCCCGATATTGTCAAGGCTATTTTAAAATATATCAGAATTTTCAACAAAGAAGAGACACGATTCACCTATGGCGAACCGTGTCTCATTTTTGCCGTTACGCGAAAGGTGTTATCGCATGTGTTTCAGGAAAGGACTTTTTGGTGTGAGGATGAATCGGGAGTTGCTTCGAAAACTCTTGCGATAGGCTTCAAGGCTTCTGGTGAATTCATAGAAGTCCGGAGATTGGCTGAGTGCGTCTGCATATATCTTGGTGGCCAGAGCTTCGCCTTCACCACGGGTGATACTGGCCTGTTTGCCTGCCTCCGCCAGAAGAATGGTTCTTTCCTTGTCGGCGGTGGCCTTGATTCTGGCCGCAGCCTCGCTCCCTTCGGAACGGTACTGCTTGGCCTGACGCTCACGTTCGGCTTTCATGCGACCATAGATGGAGCGGGCATTTTCCGCAGGCAGATCGGTGCGCTTGATGCGTACGTCAACAACCTCAATGCCATAGGGGGCAAGCAATTCCCGGGACCTTTCAGTGACCGCGCTCATGATTTCCTGACGTTTGTGGGAAACCACTTCGATCAAGGTATAGCGGCCCAGTGCCACACGCAACTGGGAGCGGACGATATCGTCCAGCCGAGCACGTGCTCCCTGAGTGGTGCGGACCTTGGTATAAAAGGTCAGGGGGTCAGCGATACGCCACTTAGTATAGGAATCCACGTTCATGTACTTTTTGTCCGTGGTGGTGATCTCTTCCGGTCTGGCATCAAAATCCAGAATACGGGAGTCAAAAAAGACCACGGTCTGAACCAGAGGCAGCTTGAAGTGCAATCCCGGACCAAGAGCCTTCTTTCCTACGGGCTTACCCAGCTGGATGACAATGGCCGTCTGAGCCTCATCCACGACAAAGGCGGTCTGGATCAGGGCGAATGCACCCACAATGATAGCTACGATGATAGCTAAGGTAGTTGTCTTCATATGAACCTGCCTTATTGCTTTTCCCTGGGTGCGGCCTGTTTGGGCAGCTTTTCCAGGGGCAGGTATGGAATGGATTTCTTGAGTGCGTCATCGGACATGATCAGCTTTTCAGTTTCCGGGTTGGCCATGATTGCTTCCATGGTTTCCAGATACATGCGCCGACGAGTGATGTCCTTTGCCTTGTTGTACTCGGTGAGTACGGACAGGAAGCGGGCGGCATCACCTTGTGATCGGCGAATGTTGGCTTCCTTGTATGCCTCTGCGGCATTGACGATGCGGGCTGCTTCACCTCGTGCCTTGGGCAGGATGTCGCGCTGGTAGGCCTCGGCTTCATTGATGAAGCGGCTCTTGTCCTCACGTGCGCTGGCAACGTCCTTGAAAGCGACCACCACCTCTTCCGGCGGATGGACGTTCTGCATCTGCACGGCCACGATGGAAAGGCCGGTATGATACGAATCCAGAATGCGTTGCATCAGTTCGCGTGTCTCGATCTGAATTTCCTGTTTCCCTGTGGTCAGGGCATCGTCGATCTTGCCCTTGCCGATGATCTCGCGCATGGCGGCTTCACCTGCGTGGGCCAGGGTCTTTTCAGGATCGTTGACGTTGAACAGATAATCCTTGGCGTCCTTGATCATGTACTGAACAATGAACTGCACGGAGATGATGTTCTCGTCACCAGTGAGCATCAGGGATTCACCCTTTACCTCGTTGGTGACACCCTGCTGGAAGTTCTTGCTTCTGGACCGGGTGGCCGATCTGAAGCCGAACTCGATGCGCCGGATTTGTGTTACTTTTGGAGTCTCCACACTTTCCACCGGATACGGAATGTGGTAATTCGGCCCCGCAGTGGTGATAGTTTTAAAAGCTCCGAAGAGCTTTACCACACCGACTTCGTCGGGTTCCACAATGTAGAATCCTGACGCGAGCCAGAGTAGGATGAAGATTGGTACGATGAGTTTCCATCCGGGCAGTTTGAATTTTTTGAATTTATCAAACTGATCCTGAAAGTCATCGAAGCTCGGCGGCTGGCCGCCGGGACGCCCCTGTTGCTGCTTTTGTAATTTTTCCCAGTCCCAATTCATAATGAGTCAGAAGTAGGCACATTGTGAGGATAGGTCAAGAAGGATCGGATTAAAAAAGCAGTATATTTCATATATACTTGTCAATAAATGCAACAAAGCGGATTAAACGATGAAAAAAATCAACAAACAAATTTTCCGGGCTTACGATATTCGCGGTATCGTGGATGAAGATTTTGACGCCGAGTGGGTCAAAGAACTAGGCCGGGCCTGCGGCACCTATTTCAAGCAAAATGGATGGGATCGAGCCTTGGTGGGACACGATTGCCGGGCGAGTTCCCCGCTCTACCAGCAGGTCATGAGCGAAGGCATGGCCGAGGTCGGCGTGGATGTGGTCTGTCTGGGGCAGCTTTCCTCGCCGGTTTTCTATTTCGCGGCCAAGCACCTTGAATATTTTGCAGGTGTCATGATTACAGCCAGTCACAATCCCAGCGAGTATAACGGCTTCAAGGTCTGGGGCGGCCAGTCCACCATCTACGGAGATGAAGTCGAAAAAATTTACGAGATCATGGCCGCCGGAGACTATCCTTCCGGCAATGGGCTGATTTCATGCCACGATATTCTCCCGACCTACAAGGAAGACCTGCTCTCCCGCGTTACCCTGTCCCGTTCGGTCAAGGTCGTGGTGGACGGCGGCAACGGCGTGGCTGGCGATATGACCGCCGACATTCTGGAAGCAGCCGGGGCCGAGGTTATCCGGCTCTATTGTGAACCTGACGGCACTTTCCCCAATCATCACCCGGACCCGGTGGTCGAGGCGTATGTGGAAGACCTCAAGGCCAAGGTGGTCGAAGTCGGAGCCGAAGTCGGCGTGGGACTGGACG
>JAFLJW010000082.1 GCA_022712815.1 Pseudodesulfovibrio sp.
GTCTCCTTCTGACAACCCCTACCCTCGTAAAGAGATGGTCTGGGCGCAGTGGGGACTCAAGGACCGCCTGGTCAATGATATCGACATCTGGCTCTGCCACAACTGCGGCACATGTTCCGACCTGTGCCCCCGTGGTGCCAAACCGGGCGACATGCTGGCTGCCCTGCGCAACATGGCTTACCGCAATCTGGCTCCCCTGCCGATCATCGGCAAGTGGATGTCCAGTTCCGCAGGCATGATCCCGCTGGCAGCCATCCCGGCTCTGCTTTACGGCATCATCTGGGTCATCATGGCTGGCAAGACCGGCTCCTTCCTGCCCCGGTTCGAGTTCGTGGATCACGCATGGGTTCCCTCCGCTGATGGCATCATCGCCTTTGGCGGCCTGTTCCCCGGTGATTTCACCATCGACCCGATCTTCATGGGGGTTTTTGTCTTCATGATGTGGGGCTTCTATGCAGGTGTCCGCAACATGCTCAAAGCCTTTGAAGCACAGCCCAAGACCTTTATCGTGGGCCGCAAGGATGCTCCGAGTATGATTCGTGCCCTGATCGATACTGTTCAGTACGAGATTCTGCAACACACTCAGTTCATGGATTGCAACGACGAAGACGCCGATGTACTCGACGTGAAACGCGCATCCGGTCACCGTTACCTGATGTTCGCATTCATCGCGCTGATGGTCGTCACCGGCACCGTGGCCACAGGTCACTGGGGCGGCTGGCTGCTCAACGCCTTGGGCATGCATGATCTGGGTGGCATTCTGTCCGCCATTGGTCATACCCCGATGCCGCTGTGGCACCCGGTCAAGCTGCTCGCCTTTGGCGGAGCCGGCCTTGGTGTATGGGGCCTCGTTTCATTGACCAATCGCCGGGTGAATCTGGACCAGGAAAAGCAGTCCTCCAGCTGGTATGACTGGTACCTGATCACTTTGATCTGGATCATCTTCCTGACTGGTATTCTCGCATTACTCTGCCGCCTCGCGAATGCCGCCGTTTTGGCCTACCCGGTGTACTACGTGCACTTGATCGCGGTTTTTATGATGCTCGCATACCTGCCGTGGTCCAAGTTGGGTCACCTGGTTTATCGTACTGTGGCACTGTCCTACGCCAAGAAGATTGGCCGCATCCCCATGGGCGCTGACAAATAGTCACCCTTGGTGAACATACTAAAGAAGCTTACTTAATTAAGGAGGCATCAAATGGCTGAAGCTAAGGTTTACCCCATGAACGCGTTTGTGTCTGTTCTTCGCGGCGATGTCGCGGATCAGGCTCAGCTCGATATGCTGGCTTACATCACTGGAACTGAGACCATGGAAGCAGATGTTGCTCCCGTTGCTCAGGCCCTGTCCAAAGCCTGGATCTACGAACAGGAACCCGATCTGACCAAGTACGCTGAAGGCGACATCGTCAAACTCGGCAATCAGGTCAAGATCTCAGCTCTGCCCGAGGCAGAAGCTGTCAAGGCCAAGGCTGTCATGGACATCCTCGGTGCTCTGAAAGCAGAAAATGCTGCTCTGAAAGCTGAGGTCGAGACCCTGACCGCTGACAAGGCTGATCTTGCCGCCAAGATCGCTCCTCTGGAAGCTCAGGCCAAGGTCGTCGAGACCCAGAATGCCGCTGGCGAGGCGAAAGTCACCATGGCTTCCTCCAAGCTGGACGAGATGTCCAAGAAGCTCACAGACCTGATGGCGGAAGTCGACAAGGTCAAGAGCCAGGGCGTTGTGGTCGCCGGTGTTGCCGGTGACGGAGCAGCCGCTCCTGCTGCCGATGGCGCCCTCTCTGACGGCCCGGTCGTCGGTGGCGAGCCCGAAGCTGACTTCGGACTCGGCGGAGATGCATTCGGCGGCGATACCTGGTAGCCCCGAATTCCCAAAAAATAAAAAAGGCCTTGCACTTTGGTGCGAGGCCTTTTTTATTTTTTGGGAATTCGGGGGACCCGGCTTGCGATAGCGGCGCATCTGCTTCGTTGCCAGCCGCAAGCCAATCCTCGACGTAGCTAGGCTACGCCTCCGGTTGTCTTGAGGCTGTCGCCTCGCAGCTCCACCACTCTCGCAAGCCTCACGTGGTCGGGGAGGGGAAAGAGACACGGCGCGTTGCTGGTGTCTTTGTCGGCAGCCTTTGGCCTGGATGAACTGGCTGGGAGGGAGACACGGTACTTTGTTGGTGTCTTTGGGAGTGGGTGGGGCTTGTTTTGGATTCCAGAGGGGTGTCCTTTGATGGTGGGGAAAGCTCTTGAGAATTCCACCAGAGGTGGTTTTAAAATTGTATTGTTCTACAGCATTTTACTCTTTAAACAGACTCAATCCAGAATTCTTTGCGTGAAAAAAGAAATTAATGCTCACCTTGTTTCGTGCGAATGCACAGACAAAAAGTTTAGGGAAAAGGAAGGGATGGGGTCTGGGGAAGGGGAGGAAAGACCCCTTCTCAAAGGGGTTTTTCCTCCCCTTCCCCAGCCGCCGGAGGCATAATTGTTCTAGATATTTATTTCGATGCCTATTGGGCAGTGATCAGATCCCATGATGTCGGGTTCGATCCAGGCCCGGACGACCTTGTCTTTGAGTTCGTCTGAGACGAAGAAGTAGTCGATGCGCCATCCGGCGTTGTTTTTTCGGGCATTGAAGCGGTAGGACCACCATGAGTAATGGTGCGGGCCATCCTCGAACAGGCGGAAGGTGTCCACGTAGCCGTGGGCGATGAGTTTGTCGAGCCAGGCGCGTTCGCTTGGCAGGAAACCGGACCGCTCGGCGTTTGCCTTGGGATTTTTGAGGTCGATCTCGGTATGGGCGGTGTTGAAATCGCCGCCAACTATGATGGGTTTGGTTTTGCGCAGCTTTTCGGCGTGGGCGAGAAAGGCATCGTAAAAGCCCATCTTGAAATCGAGCCGCTCGTCACTCATCTGTCCATTCGGGAAATAGATGTTGAAGAGATGAAAATCTGGGTATTCGAGATGGAGCACGCGACCTTCACTCTGATACCGTTCATCCGGCAGGCCGGTGGTGACCTTTAGCGGTTCCGGGTTGGTGAAGCAGGCCACGCCGGAATACCCTTTTTTGCCCTTGGACCAGTTCCAGTAGTGGTTGGAAAAGGAATCCGGCTCACGATTGTCATCGTCTATCTGGTCCGGGTGCGCCTTGGTTTCCTGAAGCATGACCACGTCACCCCCGCAGCCATCCAGCCAGTCGCGGAAGTCCTTCTTGATCACGGCCCGGTAGCCGTTGACGTTCCATGAATAAATAATCATAATCTTTTGCTCTCTATAAAATGGTCATTTCTAGAAGGATGTAATGAAAAAACCTATCCGTCAGTTGTTCATAAATCTCGGTGTGACTTTTGTCACTCTGGTTGTGCTCGGTTGTTTTTTTGAATTCATTATTTTTGAATACATCTTGAAAGCCTCTGAATTCCCAACGCTGGAGTCCGGTGGTTCTGTGATCAAGTATCAACCTGACCAAGAGGGCGTATTCCGGGTGCGAGATGAGATCGCTGCAGAGTTTACCATTAATCACAATGGGTGGAATTCCTTCAGAAAGGGGTATGTTTTTGAAAAAAGCAAACCACGGATTGCCATCATAGGGGATTCCTTTCTCGAAGCACTTCAGGTTGATTCCGATGCCAGTATTGCTGAAAGGCTGGAAGAGTTTGGCCAAGGGGCTTATGAAGTCTATCGATTTGGAATCAGCGGTGCGCCACTCTCTCATTATTTGCATATGTTGCGAGAAGAAGTCGTTAGATTCGAACCCGATCTCGTTATCTTCAATCTGGTTCATAACGACTTTAATGAGTCTTACGATTTTATGTCAGGGGTTTACTCCAGTTCTTTTCTCAAACTGAAGATGGATGGAAGTCGTGTCGTTGAAGAAATCCATCCGTCTCAATATTCACCAAGGTGGTATGCCCCGATTCGTCGAAGTAATACTTGGAGGTATCTTGCCGGAAGGCAGCAGATACGATTTCAGAGTCTGCGGAACCTGATTCTTGGCAAAAAAACAGTACAACCCAAGTATCAGGCCAATATCAACACTGCTTCTCTTGAGAATAAAAAAGAGAAAAATTTGGCCGCCACCGAATATGTTTTCGAGCAGGCAAAGAAATTTTGCAAACAGAGTGGTGCACAGCTCATAGTCGTGATGGATGGGGTTAGGCAGCTTATCTACGAGAAATCGGAAGGACCGTTTGATCGGGCAAAAGGAGCACTTGTATTAAATGATATAGTTTTTATTGCTGCCAGGAATTCAGAAATTACGTACATTGACCTTCACGATATTTTTGCCCGCCATTATCGCAGATATCGGCAAAAGTTTGAATTCAGTTATGATGGACATTGGAATGAATTGGGGCACGAGATAGCAGCACAAGCCATCTATGATGTCATCCGTGCGCAACCTTCATTGCTCGGACAATAAAAAAAGCTGAAACGGGCATCCGTTTCAGCTTTTAGCCGTTTTGATCGCGGCAGAAAATCTACCTTTCGTTGGGAGAGCTGACTTTGATCATCACCAGAGTGGAGATGGTCATGAACAGACCCAGGAAAAACCAGAAATAACCTTCCATAATCTCATCCTCCGTAAAATTCGTTTGAGGGCTAATTATAGCAAAATCTTTTGGGGATGGGAAGGCGGATTTGTTTCAGATGCATTTGTTCACTGGCGGGTCGTCGGCTTCCTTGCTAGTGTCACGCACTATGTCTGAATCAAAAAAATACGATATCATTATTCTCGGAGCCGGTGCTTCCGGCCTTTACTGCGCCATGCATGCGGCCAGTCGCGGTCGCAAGGTCGTGGTCATTGACCACGGTGGCAAACCGGCTCGCAAGGTTCGCGTTTCCGGCGGCGGCATGTGCAACTTCACCAATCTGCATGTCACGCCGGACAACTATATCTGCTCCAACCCTCATTTCGTGAAGTCCGCTCTGGCTCGGTTCTCCCCGTGGGATGTCGTCGGCTTTCTGGCCGAGAACGGTATCTCTTACGAAGAACGTGAGCATGGGCAGTTGTTTACCGAACAGGGAGCTGGCCGGGTGGCGGGTGCCCTTGTTGCCCGGAGCCGGCGGGCCGGGGCGGAATTGCTGCTTGGCCGGACAATAGAATCGGTTTCCGGCACAGGGCCGTTTTCCGTGGATACCGGCGGAGAAATCCTGAAAGCCGACAAGCTGGTCGTCGCGCTCGGCGGACCATCATGGGCGCAGGTGGGGGCGACCGATCTCGGATTCCGGCTCGCCAAACAATATGAGTTGTCCATTGTCAGGCCGCGTCCCGGTCTGGTGCCACTGGTTCTGGCAAAGAATGAAAAGGACATCTGCCGCGAACTGACGGGCAATGCCTTGCCGGTCACCATCGAATGTAACGGCGTCCGGTTCACCGATCCGCTCCTCTTTACCCACAAGGGAATCTCTGGCCCGGCCACGCTCCAGATATCTTCATATTGGCGTGATAATCAGCCCGTGGTCATCGACTTTCTGCCCGGTCAGTCCCTGAGCGGGTACATTGAGGAAAACCGCTCTTCCAATGTGCAGTTCAAGAATCTGCTTTCGCGCATCCTGCCCAAACGGCTGCCAGAATTGATTTTGTCGCAGGCCTTGGCCGAGGCATCGGTCAGTCAGTTGACCAAACAGCAGATCGAGGTGGCGGAAAACCGGATTCACCGGTTCAGCGTCGTGCCTACCAATACCGAAGGGTATGCCAAGGCCGAGGTTGTCGTGGGTGGGGTGGATACGAATTCTGTTTCATCCAAGACCATGGAGTGTAAGGATGTGCCGGGTCTGCACGTGATAGGGGAAGCCCTGGACGTCACCGGTCATTTGGGCGGGTTCAACCTGCATTGGGCGTTTGCTTCGGGGGCGGCCTGTGGGGATGAATTGTAATTGCGCGCTGTGAAGGGGCTTTGCCTTTCACGGCATGATCATTACTCGCCGAGGTATGCCTTGCGGATATCCGGGTTAGCCAAAAGCTTGTCCGCATCATCTGCCATGACGACCCTGCCGGTCTCCAGCACATAGCCGCGCTGGGCGCACTGCAAGGCGAGGTTCGCGTTCTGCTCGACCAGCACCACGGTCACACCCTGACTATTGATCATTTTGATGATGTCGAAAATCTGTTTCACCAAAAGCGGTGCCAAGCCCATGGAAGGCTCGTCCAGAAGCAGGACTTTGGGTCGGCTCATGAGAGCACGGCCCATGGCCAGCATCTGCTGCTCGCCGCCGGACAAAGTTCCACCGAGTTGTTTGTACCGTTCGCGCAGCTTGGGGAACAGGGTGAACACGCGCTCTGCGTC
>JAFLJW010000083.1 GCA_022712815.1 Pseudodesulfovibrio sp.
ACCACCTTTTCCCAAAGGGGGTTTTCCTCCCCTTCCCCAGCCGCCAGAGGCAAAATCAAACGGCTTCGACGCCTTTGATTTCGGGAATTTCTTTGAGGATTACTCGTTCTATGCCGTTTTTGAGTGTCATCTGCGACATGGGACACCCTTTGCAGGCACCTGTCAGTTGCACCTGAACAATTCCTTTATCAGTGATATCGACGAGTTCGACGTCTCCGCCATCGGCCTGGAGCATGGGCCGGACTTTATTCAGGACTGCTTCCACTTTTTCGCGCATAATATTGTCTCCATGAATACTTTTAGGTCGGGGAAAAAGTACGGCTTTGGACCGTGCATGTCAATTCATCCTATGAATCGATCAGGACGCCGAAGGCCTCTTCGAGTTCCTCGTCCAGATCTTCGATCATCTCGTCGATCCGGTCCGGGGTGAAGCCCATGGAGGCCCATATCTTTTCGTCGGGCGGCTGGACAAAGTATTCGCCGCTGGAGCCGATACCGAGTCCTGTGGCGATGGTTTCCGCGCAGTGAACCAGTGCGGGTTCGGCCTCTTTCTGTTTTTCTTTGGGCTGATGATGTTCCAGCACGGCGGAAACCAGGACAAAGGGGAAATTCCATTTACGAAGCAACATGCCGCCAAGAGTGGCGTGATCGAAACCGAGCAACGCCTTTTCTTCGGCAAAGAGCAGGACGTCCTTGTTGCGGGCATGGGTAAGCACGGCAGCCGCACGCTCAGGCTCGGCCTGAAGCAGGATGAGCTGGCCGATATCGTGCAGCAATCCGGAGACGAACGCGCGTTCCGGGTCTCCCTTGCCGGTGATGCGGCAAATACGTCGGGCAATGAGACCGCAGGCAACGGAATGCTTCCAGAATTGCTCCATGTCGATCACTTCAACCGGCACGTCCTTGAACAGGCTCATGACCGAAGTACCCACGGCCAGAGTGGACAACTGGTTGACACCGACCACGGTGACGGCCCGGGAGATGGTGTCTATCTGCATGGGCAGGCTGTAGAAGGCGGAGTTGACCATGCGCAGCAGAAATGCGGTCAGGCTTGGGTCCTGACTGATGATGGCGGCCAGATCGTCAGCCGAGGTGTTCTCGGCATTGATCGCCTGTTGGAGTTCCAGAAAGACCTGCGGCAGGGCTGGAAGCTGGTGTTCCTTCCGCAAAATATCGAGCGGATCAAGCGGCTCGACATCCGGCAGATCTGTCGTGGTGCTGGAAAGTTCGTATTTTTCAGGATTGAGCGTCATATCCCGTGCAACGTGCTCGGCGCCGAGTCGGGCGAGACGCTTGATGGAATCATCAGGATTTTTGATAAACTTGTATCGTTTGGTCAGCAACTTTTTTGCCGCTTCAAACGTCTCTGGTGCGATATCTATATCTTTTCCATTGATGGTATCTTCTGCCATGAATCAATCCTATGCGTATTTATGAAGCGAGCCAATATTAGAGCATAGAAGAAAATTAACCGAAGAAGAAGTGGTTTTTATAAAATACACGTTTTAAACCCAGCAGAGCCAAAGGTCTGATCTCCCTGCCGTTGCCGTTTTGGGCTAAAAAAGCTGAATCATGTCGCGGGTCATTTCCCGGTAGACATCGGTGACGTAAACCACGCCCATTACTTTGTCGCCTTCCATGACCAACGCCCAGTCGCGGCGAGATTTCAGGAAAGTGTCGAGCACCAGCATGATAGGCTCATTGGGCTTGAGGATGGGTGGGTTTTTGATGATATGGTCGTCGAGCCTGATCTGGGTGCAGCCGAGGCAGGCATTGGCAAAGTGCTGATCCCAATCGACTTCGCCAGCGATTTTGAGATTCTCGTCCTTGAGCACCGACTTCTTGACGGCCTTGAACAGCTTCCAGAGGTTGATCGCTCCGACCAGCTTTCCTGCCTTGTTCTTGACCACGACCACTTGCGAGTCGGGTGCTTCCTTCATGGCTGTCCGCATGACGCGGATGGCCTCGGCCAGGCTGGCATCGTCCCGCACAGTGGGGTATTCGTCGCGCATCATGTCCCAGGCACGCTTTCTGAGCATCATAACCATATCTCCTTTTGATTCAGTTCAGGCCCATCCCGTTTTTACGATTATATCCTAATGAAGTTATTTGTCCATTATTTGTCTATAATGGCAGAAGCTATGCAAGAATTCTTGACTTGCGATGCAAAGATGTCAACATTTGTCCCATGCGAAAACAATTGACCACACTGCTCGCTTTGTCGGCATTCATATTTACGTTCTCTGCTTTTGCCAATGCAGCCCCCCTGCTTCCCTTTGGACCGGGTGAGAAGCTGACCTATGAGATTCATTGGACATTCATCCATGCTGGCGATGCCGTACTGGAAGTCATGCCTGACACTGAAATGAATGGAGTTTTGGCCCGGCACTTCAAGGCAACGGCCAAGACCGTCCCGTGGGTGGACAAGCTATACAAGGTTCGGGACACCATGGACGCCTGGACCAATCTGGATGTGACCCACGCCCTCAGGTACAAGAAGGACCAGAATGAAGGCTCGTACCACAAGAAGGTGGACCTGATCTTTGACAAGGAAAAAAACCAGTCCCTGCGCTATGCCCGGGGCGTTTTGCAACATACCATTGATCAACCCGTGGATGTCTTTGACCCCATGTCCATCCTGTACAGTTTCCGCAAACGGATTCTCTACAAAACCATGAAGTTCAAGGCCAATGTTTCCGATGGCAAGCAAACTGTTGTGAGCGAGGCCTTTGTCGAGGGCATGGATGATGTGGAAACCCCCATGGGCATTATTCGCTCTTTCCGTGTCCGAATCGACATCAAACATCTGTCCGGCGTTTTCAAGAAAAGTCCGAACGCCGAACTGATCGTCTGGTTTTCTGCCGACCAGCGACGTATCCCGGTCAAGGTCCGGTCAAAGGTCAAGGTCGGCCACTTCACCCTTGAGTTAGTGGACTATCAACCGCCGACTTCCGTTGATACCCAAAAAATCGCCGGTCGCTAAGGGAAACAAATTAAATCAATTGCCTTATCACCTCTCGCGCGAATGCGCCCACAAAAGGTTTAGCGGAAAGGAGGGGATGGGGTCTGGGGAAGGGGAGGA
>JAFLJW010000277.1 GCA_022712815.1 Pseudodesulfovibrio sp.
TAGCCCCGCTCCTCTTGTTTGAGAGGAGCGGGGTTTCTTTTCGAGGCGTTATCTCTTGCCGTCAGATCATTGTGTTGATGACGGAGCCTTTTGCATAGGCTCCGAGGACACTTGTCTGGAAGTCGTAACTTTGGGCCATGCCGGTTTTGTCA
Source organism: Pseudodesulfovibrio sp. (assembly GCA_022712815.1). Lineage (GTDB taxonomy): Bacteria > Desulfobacterota > Desulfovibrionia > Desulfovibrionales > Desulfovibrionaceae > Pseudodesulfovibrio. The sequence goes on from JAFLJW010000277.1 coordinate 153, forward strand.
CCGGACGTGGACCCGGAATTCATGTAATCCAATGTTTTGGAAACGAGTGCTCCTTCGGCAGACGCTTTGTCCACCGGGGCGAAGCTCGAACCACTGCCGGAATTGTTCATGTAGTCCAGGGTCTTGGAAACCACGGCTGCGCCAAATGTCTCTTGATCAAAAGGCGATGAGCCTCCAAGACCGCCGATTGCCATGGTCATAGTCTATCCTCCCTGCCATCAGGTTAGAAATAACGCCTTATCTGTACTGTCGGTTGAAATCACCATATCTTTAGGGTGTGTGGAAATAATGTTTTGGAGGATTATGTAATGGCTAAGCTGGAGCAGGAGGTTGGGAAGATGCCATTTGAAATGGGTTACCCTGCATTGAAGGTGAACAAGGTGCCGTAAAAGATCGACACGGATTCATCATGGAGATAAGGTAGAGCATGAATGAAACAATGCTTATGGGGCTTTCCGTAGTGGGAGGAGCGGCTGTCGGGAGCTTTTTGATCTGGAAATTCAGGGGAAATTGCTCCCCCTGACTCTTCATCTATGCAGCTATCGGCGCGGGTATCGCCGTATACTATCTGGTATTTTTTCTGGTTGTCTAACAGTCTCTTAAGCCTCATTACCGGCTTTTATTTCATCCCACAGACCATTCATTTCATCCAGGCTCAAGTCTGACAGGACAAGGTCGCGTTGCTCGGCCAATTTTTCCATCTGACCAAATCGTCCAAGGAATTTCTGGTTGGCGAAATCAAGGGCGGCATTGGCCTTGATTCCCTTACGCCTGCCTAGTTCGACCAAGGTGAACAGGTAGTCGCCAAATTCCTTTTCCGAAGCGTCCTGATCCTTGGCTGCCAAGGCTTCCTGCCATTCCCGCCATTCGTCCTTGAGCTGAACTTCCACTTCTTCATCAGAGTTCCATGTGAATTTGTTGCGTGCCGCCTTGGAATTGATGCGGTAGGCCTTGAGCAGCGGCGGGAGTCCTTTGGGCAGGGAGTCGAAAACACATTTTTTGTCGGTTCCCTTGTTCTCTTCGCGCTTGGTGCGCTCCCAGTTGTCCCAAAGCTCCTCCATGTCCTTGAATTTCTTGTCCGCAAAAACATGCGGATGGCGGCGGATCATTTTGGCTACGTTGTGTTTCAGTGAGTCGGCCAGAGTGTGTGCTCCATCTTTTTCATAGAGGATCGATATGAAAAGGAGGATGAACATGACATCGCCCAGCTCTTCCATGGCCTCCGTGCTGTCTCCGGAACGGATTCCCTCGATGAGTTCAAATGTTTCTTCCGCAAGATAGTCGCACAGGGACTCAGGAGTCTGCTCTTGATCCCATGGGCAGCCGTTTGGGGCGATCAGTGTATCAATGACGGCGAGAAGTTCTTTCATGGCAGATGTATGCGCGTCACTATTTCTTTCGCTCATGGCGTATATGTCCTTTGAGATTCAGATGTTTGGTGGTTGGATTCGGGCTATTCTGGAGAACCGTCGTCATCAAGGCCGACGGCTTCCTTGGCTGAATCCAGAGCCTCCTGCGGTGAGGGCAGGTTGAAGCCTTTGGTCTTTAAAGTCTCTCGCATTGATTCCGGCGCGTGTTCGCTCAGTAATTCAACCATATGCTGTGTCCGTGGGGCCAGATACGATTCATTGAGAAAGTCGGAATCTGGTGCGAATGTTTGAAGAAACATCAGGCATATCAAGCTGATAAGAATACCTTCAATAATGCCGAAAACACCACCGGCCAGCCTGTCGATCCATCCGAGCAGAGATATTTCCAGAATGGATTTGATGAATTTGGCAAGAAGCCAGAAAATAATGATAGTGGCAAGGAAGATGAGAACATAGGACAATACGCTGACTGTCATCTCACTTGTAAAATATAGCTTTAGGTGGGGGGCAACCAAGGGATGGTACCTGGATGCCAGGACAACAGCCAGTATTACGGCTATCAGGGAGAGGATTTCCTGAACCAGACCTCGGAAAAATCCGCGGAGGAGGAACAAACTGACGATGCCGATAAGAACGATATCCAAAAAATTCATGAAAACGGACCTTATCTTAATATGATTGAGAACCTTTCCGTTGTTGGAATTAGCAAACTGGCGGAGAAATGTGAACAGGCGAGACCGTTTTTTTTTGAGTTGTTTGTCAGATTGGGCGGTCCGGGCTTGTGTCTGTTTCAGAACTCGGATAAATGGTACGACCAGTCACTTGCTATAGTATCAAGGAGAGAGCAATGCAGGGGTATGAGATTGGATTTCCCGACCTTCTTGTTCTGGAGCCAAAGATATTTCAGGACGAGCGGGGATTTTTTCTGGAAAGCTACAATCGTGAAACATTCAGGCAACTCGGTATCGAGTGCGAGTTTGTTCAGGATAATCACGCGTATTCCAAGGAGATTGGTGTCCTTCGGGGCTTTCATTTCCAATTGCCTCCCGCTGCACAGGCCAAGCTGGTCTGGGTGACCCGTGGCGAAGTCCTTGATGTTGTCGTTGACCTGCGCAAAGGCTCGCCCATGTATGGAAAATGTCGGCAGGTTGTCTTGAGTGCGACCAATTTCAAGCGAATGTTCATTCCAAAAGGATTCGGGCATGCATACCTCACCACCATGCCGGATACCGAATTTCAATATAAGGTCGATGCTCCCTACACGCCGGAACTTGATTGCGGTATTGCCTGGGACGATCCGGGCATGGCAATGGACTGGAACAGCGTACTCAAAGGTCGAACTCCCATCCTTTCGGAAAAGGATAAAACTCTGATCAAACTGGCTGATTTTGATTCTCCCTTCACATACGAGGAAAGTTAAATATGTCCGATTCCAACCAGCCCAAGGCTGAATTTGCCGAACAGTGTCACGCCATAATACTCGCTGGCGGTTCAGGAACACGCTTGTGGCCACTCAGTCGAAATTTACTCCCCAAGCAGCTTTTGGTTCTGGGTGGGGAAATGACGTTGCTGCAACAGACCGTGAGCCGGGTGCTTGAAGCCTTTGAGCCAGCCCATATCTGGATTGTCACCAACGAGGAGCATGTCTTTGAGGTGCGTAAGCAGGTTGCCGTAATTAATCCTGAGATCGAGAAGCAGGTTTTGTCAGAGCCGCTACGCCGGAACACTTTACCAGCCATCATGCTCGGACTGGAGCGGGTTACAGAGTCCGATCCCAAAGCTTTGGCCGCGGTTTTCCCCTCTGATCATCTGATCAGTGACGGCAAGGCGTGGACCGATGACCTTGTTCGAGCATCACGCCTTGCGGCCAAAGAGCTGTTTGTGACTTTTGGTGTTGAACCTCGCGAGCCTGAGACCGGGTATGGCTATATCGCCCTTGGCAAGGATTTGGGGGATGGCGTTTACGAGGTCGATGGATTTGTTGAAAAACCGAATCTTTCCACGGCAGAAACCTTCCTTCGTGATGGCAGCCATTATTGGAACAGCGGGATGTTTTTGTTCAGTGCCAAACATTTTTTGACCCAGATAGCCAGATGCCAGCCGGAACTGTGGGAGTGGTGGATGGCGCGCGAGGAGAAACCTCTGGCTCAGGGATACCGGGATATACCTGATATTTCAGTTGATTATGGTGTTGTTGAGAAAATAGACAATATCGCCGTTGTCCGGGCCGGTTTTGATTGGGATGATCTTGGGAGCTGGGAGGCCATGTATCGCCTTGGCGACAAGGACGAGAATGGCAATGTGATCAAGGGCGATGTTCTGGCCATGGATTGCAAAAATTCCCTTCTCATCAGCGAGGGAGGCAAACTCGCCGCTGTGGGGCTTATTAATATGATAATGGTCCAGACCCGCGATGCGACCTTGAGTTGTCCCATGGAGCAGGTCCAGTCGGTTCGTGATGTGGTGAATGTCCTTAAAGCCGAGGGCAGTCAGTTGGTGGAAAGCCATCCGACGGTCGTCAGGCCATGGGGAAGCTATAGTGTTTTGGAAGAAGGGCCGCATTACAAGATCAAACGCATACAGGTGAATCCCGGTGCCCGTTTGAGTTCCCAGATGCATCATCATCGCAGCGAGCATTGGGTTGTTGTGGCTGGTACTGCTGAAGTGGAAGTAGATAATGAAGTTCGGATCATGGTTGAAAATCAGTCCGTTGATATTCCAAAAACGTCACAGCATCGTCTGGCTAATCCGGGCAAGGTGCCTCTTGAGATCATTGAAATACAAAGTGGTCCCTATTTGGAAGAAGACGACATTGTTCGATTTGATGATGTTTACGGAAGGGTGAAGAAATAAATTATAAGTTTGCCAATTAGCTCATATGCTTTGGATATAATTGTTGTTTTTCAAGCCAAAGAGATCGTGAATTTTTTCATATTCTCTTGACACGAAAACGATCCGTGCCTTATGGAAACGTAGTTCAACTAGTGAGTTTTTCACATAAACTTTAGAGTGATGGGGCAAAAGGTTATGGAGGAGCGAAGAAAATCAAAACGGTGTGGAGGGATTCTCCCCTTTTTCATCGGCTTCCTGGTCGCCTGCGGCGTAGGTTGGGCTGTTATTCCGGGTCTTTTTTTTGAAGACATGGAACAGCCTGTCCGTTTCAGCCACACAATCCATGTGGAAGGGCAAGAGATGGATTGCGACAGCTGCCACTTTTTCAGGGATGACGGTTCGTATGCCGGTTTCCCAACCAACGAAGGCTGTGGCGAGTGTCACGCGGTCGATCCCGCAGAAGCGATGGAAGCCATTGCTGAAGCTGGCATCGACCCGAGTGATTACGACGCTATCATGGCTGCCGAGCTTGATGCCATTGAAGACAATCTGGCATCCGAGTCCGATGAGAACAAGCAGGCTGAACGTGAGTACGTGGTTAAGTATCTCATTCAGGGTGTAGAAGTTCCCTGGTTGAATTACCAGTACCAGCCGGACAATGTCTACTTCTCGCATAAGGCCCACGAAGGTCTTGATATCGCGGAGTTGGCCGGGATGAAGAAGGAATTGTCCAGTGTCGTTGACAGTGCCGTGTTCGATGAGCCAGCAGAGCAGAACTGTAATCTCTGCCACCTCAAGGACATTGACAAGAATGATACTCCGCCGCCTTTCGAGCGGAATATTGTCTCCGGCTACAGCAAGATGACCATGAAGATGTGGAAGTGCGAACGGTGCCATGCCCTCAAGGGCCAGCCCAACGCCTGCCACACCTGCCATAAGTAAAGGGGTACTGAAAATGAGCGTAGCACGCAGAGCTTTTATTCAGATGAGTGTGGGCGCCACCGTCGGTATCCTTTTTACACCGACGGTATGGACCGCTCTTGATGATGTGTCCATCTGGACGCAGAACTGGCC
>JAFLJW010000302.1 GCA_022712815.1 Pseudodesulfovibrio sp.
CTCTTCCGATCTGTAGAGAGTATTGACCGTGTTAAAGATAAGATAACGGTACAGAACGATAGAGTTATAGGAATAGAAACGATTATTGGTGAACTTGAAATAGAAAGATTGAGTAAAGAAGAAACATTAAACTTGCAAATAGATCTTGATGAAAATGCAATCAATCACTTGAGGAATCAATACAGTCTACAATTTTTATCACTCCTTGGAATTGTTCTTATTACAGTGTTAATAATGTTTAGTATCTTAAGCAAAGTCTTTAAAAGAATTTTTGATGGTATTAATGTCTACACGACCAAAGTGGTTTCAGGGCATATGGATGCAACTTTTGATAAATCTAATATTGATGAAATAGATTTTATTGGATCTCAAATTGAAGTGCTTGCCAATTCAATGATTACAATAAACAATTCTTTAAAAATAGAAATAGGTAATCGAAAAAAAACAGAAACTGATTTAAGAGATATTAATGTGAACTTGGAGAAAATTGTTTCGAAAAGAACTGAAAACTTAGAAAGTTCAAATAAGCGCTTGTCTTTGTCCCTTGATGAGGTTGAAGCTGTGAAAACTGAACTTGAAGTAATGAATGACGAGTTACAACACTCGGTTGTTAAATTAGTAGAGACTCAAAATGAACTTGTTGAATCTGAAAAAATGGCTGCTGACGGGGCTGCAGATCAGGATGTGAAGGCTGGCGATGACGCAGCGCAGGCCGATGATTCGGCAGAGCGGCAGCGGACGCCTTTGGACGTGATTCCTGAGGTGTTGTGGTTGTTGACGCAGTCGCCGCAGCATAAGTTTATGTTTTTAGCTGATCTTGAATGGTATTTCCTGCCGCCGTTTCGTTTGCGGCAATTCCGCGTTTTTCATAAGGACAAGGCCCCCATCGCTTATGTGAGCTGGGCATATGTTTCGGACGAGGTCGAGGAACGCCTGAAAAGTGGCGCGACCCGCCTGAAGCCGGAGGACTGGCGTTCGGGCGAGAACCTGTGGCTCATCGATCTGTGCGTGCCGTTCGGCGGCGGCGAGTTCATCCTCAAGGAACTGCGCGAAAACGTATTCAAAGAACAGAAGGTCAAGATGCTCCAGCCTGCGCCGGATGGTAGCGGGATGGCTGTGGTCGAGTGGTGAAAGGGTGAGGTCAGCCTGACTCCGGTTGGCGGACCGAAAGATGACGGGCTGGAATTGCTGGAGGAAGGCATTGAGCTTTCGACTGGTGAGATTGTCGATTTGAAATGCGGACGGCTACTGGATGCTTCAATGCTTTGGCCAGCTATCGAGGACGTTTGTGGTGAGCTTTTTTCAGATACGAGTGGAGTGAGTGATCGAGAATCATTTATTGCATGGTTTGAAAATTGGGTGCCTCGTTGTGTGATTGCGGTAACTCAATCAGGAGAATGTGTTTCTTGTGCGTATGTGACGGACTTGGAGCCAATGAAGAAGGCGGTTTTTCATGCTTTTACTGCAAAGCGGCATAGGCAACCGGAAGCAACTAAGCTTCTCGCGTTGAAGGCAATCGATCACTTGATCGACAACTACCAGTTGCAGAGGTTGGAAGCTCTCGGAAGAAATGACAATCGGGTTGCAAGAATTACGGCGGCCTCGCTTGGTTTTAGAGGTGAAGGCGTGTTGCCACAGCACAAAAGACATAATGGTGAATGGAATGATTATTTTCTCAAGTCGATTACAAGGTAGTATCTAATTAAAACGATGCCCCTGAGAATCATCATAATGCCAGCTGTGTACAAGGAGAATGGAGTATGAATATAAGGGAAAGATTCTCCCTCGCTTGTTATTCATTGTTTGCTGTTCTTATCTTGATAAGTTTATCAGGCCCGGCAACGGCAGGTTCTGTTGACGATGCGATCAAAGCTTACAACATTGGTGATTACGCTTCTGCTCTGGATGATTTTCGCCAGGCAGCTGAACAAGGCGATGCTCTTGCGCAATACAACCTTGGGATCATGTACGGCTATGGATATGGAGTTCCTCAAAACTACGCTCAGGCTAAAGAGTGGTTGCTGAAGGCTGCGACTCAAGGTGTTGCCGAGGCCCAATACAAACTTGGCCAAATATATATGGAAGGCCAAGGGGTATCTAAGGATTACGCTCAGGCGGCAACATGGTTTAGAATGGCAGCTGAGCGGGGTGATGCCAAGGCACAGTACGACCTTGGGACGATGTATAGACAGCCTTTGTACTTTTCTCAGGACTACGTTGAAGCTGTGAAGTGGTATCGCATGGCAGCCGGTCAAGGAGAAATTAAAGCACAGTATAGCCTCGGGCAAATGCACCGAAAGGGTCTAGGAGTTCCACAGGATCATGAGCAAGCGGCACATTGGTACATGTTGGCTGCAGAACAAGGGGATAACACTGCTCAATACCACCTTGGCTTGATATTTCAAACAGGCAAGGGGCTGAAGATGGACCTACCCTTGGCCGTTGGCTGGCTTCAAAAAGCAGCCAAGCAGGGGAATGTAAACGCTCAGTTTCAACTTGGATTGACGTACCAACTGGGCAAAGGCACTGGTCAAGATTTTTCTTTAGCTGAACATTGGTACCGATTGGCGTCGGGACAGGGCAGTGCACGTGCTCAATATAATATCGGAGTTATGTATGCCAATGGCTATGGAATTAAGAAGAACCAAGGCGAAGCGAGGAAGTGGTATCTGAAGGCCGCAAAACAAGGTTTCATTGATGCACAGGTTAATCTCGCGTTTATGTTTTTAAGAGGTCAAGGTGTTCCCCTAGACTACACCCAATCTGCTAAATGGTTCCAGAAAGCTGCTGAGCAAGGTGATGTACAAGCTCAGTACAATCTTGGGCAAATGTACCGTCAGGGTAAAGGGGTGCCTCAGGACTCTTCTCAAGCTGTACAATGGTATCGCAAGGCCGCTGAGCTGGGAGATGTCACTGCTCAATTCACTCTTGGAATAATGTACATGAGAGGCAAAGGGGTTTCGCAGGATTTCGATCAAGCTTGTCGATGGTTTGATCTGGCTGCCGAACAAGGTGATGCTGCTGCTCAATACAACTTGGGAGCCATGTATATTAAAGGCCAGGGTGTCTTTGAAAATTATGTGCAAGCTTACAAGTGGATCAGTTTTGCCGCTGATCAAGATTTTTCTAATGCTAACAAGCTTAAGGAGATGATCGCCGATGAGCTAACCACAGAACAGCTAGCTGAGGCCACAAAGCTTGTCAGAGAATGGAAACCAAAAGCGGGATTTATCAGTCCATAAGCCTTTTGGAGTTAGACGAACTGAAAGCAATTTAAATGGTAGCATAAAGGCTGATAATATCTGCTGGCTACTTCAGTAGCCGAAGGGGACACGGATATGGGTGGAGAAGGAAATAAAACTTCGCCAGACAGTGTTGGTCCGAATGGATTGAGCAAATACAATGCAAAAACCGGCTGTTATGTTGGTAGTCCGCATCAGAAGGCCAGTATTGCCAGCAGTATGGTTTCTAACTTTGATAGAACCATGATGGGAGCGAAGTACGCTCAAGATAAGTTTGATCGCTATGAAAAAGCGGCTGGTTTCAGACATGGTACCGATGATATGTCAATGGCTGTTTTTGATAATATTTCTCAGATGGTTGATAGGGTCGATCTTACGCCTGGACTAACCAAGGAATTCAAGGAGTTTGATGCTTCGCTCAAGTCGTTTGAAGCGGACTTGGAGTTTGTGGGCTTGTCTATAGAGTATGAGCAAACCGTTCAGGCAAACCGTGACATTTTTTCTGAATTTTCGGGCCTGGCAGAACCTACGTTAGGGTCTATAGATAGTCAGTTTGTTGAAGGAAGGACAGTTGTTGAGCAACTGCCTTCATCTTTGGGATTTAATAATCATTTGACATATACTTCGAAGTTTAACGGTTATGGGTTGCTGGAAGTAGAGAATTATACAAACCCTGCGTATAAAGGTGCTTTTGGGCTAGCATTGGGAAGAATGTTAGTCGAAATAGTACATGTGGCTGCTGATTTTGTGGGCATTGGTGACACACATTTGGCGGGGAGGAATGGAAACGCCTGGGAAGCCATTGGTGACTGGACCAGTAAACAAACCGTTACTAGTTTTGTAAGTTTTATGGCAAAACAAATTGGGGAACTTCCCGAAAAAGCGTTTTCTTGGGGTGGACGGGTATTAAATCTTCCTGATCATGCTAAAAGTGTTGCTGATTTCATAGTAGCAGGCAATGAAATAACTGATGACTTTGAAGGGAATCCCCGCGGTATATCGATAAACCAAAGCATTGATAAACTGGTTAGTGATAGTTTATATGAATTTAGTGCTTGGGGAAATGAGAATATTTCATCTGTTAAATTAAGTGTCTTGTCAGCAGTTTCTTCTCAAAGACTAACTTACGAGGAGATTTGTGCCGTTTATCAGAATAGTCCTGTAGGACGCCAAGAGGCACTTGCACTGAATGGCATGGTGTACAGCTATGATCCATTTGATAAAACGTTTGGGCGGCCTGTTGTTATAGACCTTGATAATGATGGTGTTGAATTAATAGCATATGACTCTTCGGCTGTTGCTTACGATATTGATTTTGATTCCTATGCTGAAAATACCGGCTGGGTTGCCGCGGACGATGGCCTTCTCGTCATCGACCTTGGCGAAGACGGCATCATCGATCAGACCGCAGAGCTAGTCTTGACCGAATGGGCCGAAGAGGCCGAGACCGATCTTGAGGCTCTTCAGATCGCCTTTGATTCCAACAATGATCTTGTCTTTGATTCCCTTGACGAGCGGTGGTCAGAGTTTCGGGTCTGGCAGGATTTGGACCAGGACGGTGAAGTTGACGAAGGCGAGCTGCTTACCCTTGAAGAGGTCGGGATTGTCTCTATTGATCTTGATCTCACACCTATTGATGATGCCGAAATCTGGTTCGATCTGGACGGTGACGGTGTTATTGACGACGATGAGCTGACTGGCGAACTCGCCTCTGCCGATGCTCCGGTTATCGAAAACTGCGATGGCAACATCATCTACCGGGCTGCCAATATCGAGTGGGAAGACGGCAGCGCGGGCAAGGCATATGACACGGCTTTCGCCTACAATCCCAGTGGTATCAAGCGCGATGAGCAGGATGGCCAGATCGAAATAGAATTTGAGGACGGCTCCAGGGTCATCCAGTATCAAGGCGTGGATGATATCGTCCTTGATCTCGGTGAATCCGGCTATTCCACGGCATTCGGCGCGGACGGTAACGATCAATTTTTCACCACGGGCGAAGAGTCTGTGGTCATCGACACAGGTGCGGGCGACGACACCCTGACCGGCGGGGCGGGTAACGATGTCCTCTCCGGTGGTGAAGGCAGTGATATCCTCGACGGTGGCGCAGGCCATGACGTGCTGATCATTGACGCGGCAGATGCCCCGGTCAACATCGACGGCGGTACCGGCTTTGACGTGGCCTACGTATCCGGAGAGGAAGGCGTATCCATCGACCTAGACGAGACCAACCTCGAAGCCATATA
>JAFLJW010000084.1 GCA_022712815.1 Pseudodesulfovibrio sp.
GGTTGTCGGTGGTGCCGCAATGGTCGTTGGCCCGTTTGGGCAGCATGTACGTGGTCACCGTGCGGACTCCGGCGATGCCCTTAGCGATTTTGACGGCCTCGGTCACCTGACTGCGGCTCTCGTATTCACCGATGATATAGACCTGACCCAGATAGCTGGCTGCGTCGATATCCATATAGCTGATCAAGTCGCTTTTGAGGAACTGCTCCTTGATCTGGAATGTGATTTTTTCATCATTTGCCCAGTCTCCGGCGTTGCGTTCCTCCACGGCCACATCGTAAACGGCGCAACCGCTGACAAGGGCCGCCCCGGCCAGCAGAGTCAAAACTATGAATATTGAAACAAAGCGTTGCATCGGTTCCTCCTGAAGGTTTCCAGACTTTCTCTATATACCTATTTTCCAAAAGACCCGCAAGGTGCGACCTTTTGGGTCAGGACTGACGCATCTAAAATCGACTCGTAAAACTGTTTAGTGCTACTGGCGTGCCAGGGATACGAGTAAAAAAGGATGATCCTTCTTTAAAGCGTAGGTTGAAACACCTCTCTTCACCCCTCCCTTTTCAAACGCTGTTTGATACGACAAGCATAGCGGACTCCGTCGGGTTCTGACCCGGTAGACGTGGATGTGGTATTGTATTATTGGAATTGATCGTGGAAATGAGTGTTATCTATATGAATTGCAAGGGGTGGCGGGCATGAAGCGGAAGTTGATTTTTCTATGGGGACCAATCCTGACTCTGGTCATGTTTGCCGTCTCGCTGGGGATACTGCGGCTGTATCTGGCCGAGGCTGCGGAGATTCTGGTCGCGGATCTGACCGGTGCTGGCGCGGAAATTGAGCGGGTGGACATGGTCTGGTTTCCACCGGCGATCACGATTCATGATCTGAAACTCGATACCGGTTCCGAGCGCATTGATGCCCCACGCATTGACCTGTATCCGAATTTTTCCGGAATCCTTGATGGCGAGATTAGTCTGGACCGGGCCATGTTCGACCAGCCGCTTGTGCGCACGTCCATTACCAGCAAATCCGGTAGCGGTTTCGATCTCGCGCTGCTGCCGAAGTCCATCTCCATCCGGGGCGCATCGTTCATCATTGACGAGAACGGAATACCAAGTTCGCCCGTTTCCTTTTCGGCTGACATCGAAAAAGAGGAAAGCGGGTTCTTTTTCACGGTCAAAAACGTTCGCATTCCTGAATTCGGCCTGACCTTCAGCGGTCTGGTGGATGTCAGTTCCATATCGCCATTGAAGCTCGACATTGACGCGGAAAAGGGAGCCTTCAATCCTTCCGCGCTTCTCGATTTTCTCCGTCGGTTCAAGTATCTCGACGATACCGCGCTGACCATGTTCTCACAGGCCAAGGCCATTTCAGCCGAAAAGTTCAGCCTGAATTTCGATGCCGGGACTCGCTTCATGTCCTTCGCTGCCCGGTCATTTGTGGTGGACGGCAGCAGGCTTGCTGATTTCGTAACGCATGTTGACAGCAAGGGCGGCTGGGCCATTGCCTGCACCGAGGGCAATCTGGACGCGGCACAACTGCTCACGCTTGCCAAGGCCCATCCCGACAGCGGAAAATCCTTGGCAGACGGACTCTCGGCAATGGGATTTAAAAACCTGACTGCCGAGGGCGTTATTAGCCTGAAAGAGCTGCGGGTTCAAAGTAGCGGTCATGCCAGACCATCCGGGACACTTTCGCTGTCCACCCCTTCGCTGCAGGTTCATCTTGTCTCGGAACGAGGTGAAAGTCAGGACATGACCCTCAAGGATTTCGATGGAGTCGTGACCATCAGGAACGGCAAGTCGATGGTCAGCATCAAGAGCCTGGATATGGCATCGTCCGCTGGCGGCGAAGCCGTGATTACGGGGGAATTGCCGCTCCCTTTCGCACTGGCCGGGACTCGCTTTCAAGCCGAGGCCCGGCAACTTGAATGGTTCGGAACAAAGCTCGACGGCACGGCTGTCAAGAAAAGCGCGCGGCAGATTGATTTTGACCTGAATATGCAGCTCGACAAAACAATGATCTCGGCCAAAGGGCTGGCTCGCAACGAATACAGGGGGGCGAATCGGTGGGCCGCCATAGTTGACGATCTTGTCATCAAGACGGCAACGGACAATGGAAAGAGCGAAGACAAGACAGCGACACCCTTTGATTTCGGCTTTGTTCGTGACGGCACATTGTCAGGCAAGATCGTTGTCAGGCGGTTGCAGTACAATGATCTGCCAGTTATCCGCGACCTGTCGGCCAAGGTCTCCTCGATCAAGGGCCGGACCACCATCAAGGGGCGTGGGCGACTCTGCCTGATGAAGATCGGGATGAAAGCCGTGCTGACTCCCGATTCGGTGGTATCAACGCTCACCGTTAAAGGGACCGGCGTTCAGCTTCCGGGCGTGCTCGGTTGTTTTGTGGACGAACTGCCCGTGTATATTCGGGGGCAGATCGCGCTTCAGGTCAATTTGTTCATGCAGGGTAACAGTGTGCAGGAATGGAAGAATTCCGTTCGGGGCGATGCGGTTGTCCGGTTAAAGGATTTGACGGTGCTCAAGCTCGCCAACCTCGACAAACGGCTTGGATTCTTTCTTGAAATCATAAATGCGGTCGGCTTTGAACCGGGCAAAGGTGACACCTTGACGTTCAGGGACGGGATTATAGCGGTCTCTGTGAAGGGCGCAGATATTTTGTTGAAATCAGTGAGACTCGGCGGTGGTCAGGTCTCCGTGTCTGGCAAGGGGCGATTCAACATCGACGGCAAACGGTTGCATCTCGATGTGCAGGTCACCACACCGCTTGGGGCCAGAAAAAACATATCCATTGACAGGGTTTTGTCCGGGGAGAAGGTATAATGAAGATCGGGGAAACTGTTGTTCGCAATGTTGTCTTGACCATGGCCGTCTGTCTGCTGCTCGTTTCTTGCGTGGCTGGCAAGAAAGCCAAGGGGCCGGAAGCCTATGCCATCGAGCAGGATGTGCCGCAGGTGGTGGCTGTTCTTCCAGCCAGTATTTCCCTTGCACAAAATGCAACGGAGAATGGCGAAATCGACCCCGATGATGCCGAATTCGTCGGCAGTCTGGCCCGGAATGTCCTCCACAACCACTTGGCGGGTAAAGGATATCAGCCGATGTTGCTGAGCGCGGTGGACAGGAAGCTCCATGCCAACCCCGATTGGAAGGAGATGAAGTCCAGGGAGTTGTGCAAACTGTTGGGAGTACAGGGGGTGGTCTCTCTGGATATTTCCGGCTGGGCCATGGTCAATATGGCCGCCATAGAAAATTTCATGCTCAGCGCGAGTGCCAGCATGGTCGATGCCACCGGGCGCAAGATCGGTACGTGGACGGAAACCGCTGAAAAGCATGAGTTCTCCATACCGACAAGCCTGATCGGCATTGCCGGAACCATAGTCGGGGCCTTGCTCAGCGATTCCCCGAAAAAGCAGTTTCGCCATGTGGTCTATGACTGGGGCTGGAAAATGGCCCAGGTCATGCCCGATTGTCTGGAGGGTCAAAGCCTGCCGGAAATCATGCTGGTGGACAGTAACGTGGATGTCGACCTCTTCGGGGTCGGCGACAAGGTGGCGGTCAAGGTTTTTGCCGAGAAAGACCTCGTGGCATCGTTCGGCATCGGCGATTTCAAGAAGAACATCCCGCTCAAAATGGTCGGCGAGGGCGAATATGAAGGTTTTTATGTCGTTCGTGAGAATGATAAGACCAAAGGCCAGCTCCTGACTATCCGTGTTGTCAGGCCCAATGGCGCGGAACGGGAATGGACCGAAGCCGAGGCGCTTGTCTCCATCGACGGCGTGTTGCCCATGGCCCCGGAAAAGGAAATATTCCGGGCTCAAAATGACGGTGTTCATTTATCATGGCAACTTCCCACGGGTGAAGAAGTCGTGGCCTTCGTGATCGAGCGCAACGAAAACCCGGTTGGTGAATTCATGCAGGTGGCACGTATCGAGGATACCAAATTCGTGGACGGCGAAGTCGAGCAAGGCACGGCCTATTACTATCGTATACGCGCCGCGGATAAGGCCCGCAATCTGTCAAAACCCGGCAAGCCGCTTGAGGTGGTCATGCCCCGTTTTGATGAAATGACCATCGGCGGCGAGCTGACCGGTTCGCTGATCACCGGAAACTATCTCGTTGAAGGTGACTCTGTTGTCCCGGCTGGCGAAGTGCTGACCGTCATGCGCGGCACCCGGCTGACCTTTGCCCAAGGTGTGCGGCTTGACGTGAAGGGAAAGCTGGTCATCAAGGGGATAAAAGACGCACCGGTTGTCATGCGCGGCGAAAACTGGCGCGGCATTTTCGTTGAAACCGGAGGCGAGGCGGAGATAGTAAATGCCTCTTTCAAGGGTTGCTCCACCGCAATCAGGAGTTCGGGCCGTCTGCTGGCGGAGAATATTGACGGTCTGGGCGATGGCGGCGAGGGCATGATCCTTTCCGGTTCCTTCGAGCTTTCGGACGTGGACCTTTCGGGCTGGACTCAGGGGATACTCGTCAACGGAGGCGAAGGTGTGCTGGCCAAGTCAACACTGACCGGCAACGAGATAGGTGTTGCGTATGTGGCTGGCGAACTGGTTCTGGACCACAACAATATCCATGACAACACGCAGAATATCGTGGCCGACAGAAAGCTGGCGGTGCGCGAGAATTACCTTGGCGCAACAGCCGAGAAGGAAACGCGGGTATCGGAAATGGTCATCCTGAAAAGCGTGCTGGATGCGCCGTATCCTGATGGTCGGGTGATCGCGCTGATGGAAGACGCGGACATTACGGCAGAGCAGCTCGTCAAGCGTTTCGAGGAACACAAGGCGCGGGGTATCGAGCTTTTCAACGAGCGCAAATATGGCGATGCCTATACCGAATTGAGCAAGGCGATTCGCTTCAGGGCGGACCGTGATGCCTACCTCTATCTGGCCTATACGCAGATGGAACTTGGCGAAACCGACCGCGTGGGCAAGACCATGGAAACGGCCATTGAGGCGTTCCCGTATGACTACCGATTGCATCAGGTCTACGTGCGCTACCTGCTGGGCAAGGGACATACCGGTCAGGCCGTGCTTGTGGTGGACAAGGCTCTGACGATGGCCCCCGGCAATGCCAATTTGCAGTTCCTGAAGGAATATGTTGTTGAAGAGGTTCGGAAAATGCGGGCTGTGCCGAGTGCTGACGCACGGTAGGGAAAACAATGAGACCGGGGAATATAGAGATGCGAAAAAGCCTCCTCCTGATTCTGCTGTTGCTTGTCCTTCAAGTGGTGCCGGGCAACGCCTTCGGTGCCAAGCGGGTGGCCCTGGTCATTGGCAACGGCGACTACAGTTCCTCCGGTAATCCTCCCCTTTTTAATAGCTCTTTCAAGTAGAGGCTATGCGGCCCTTCTCCGTTTTTGCATCGGGGTGATGCCACCAATGCCCATGTTGGGCCGTTCGTTGTTATATGTCCAGAGCCATTTCGTTGCGTGATCCTGAACTTCCTCGATACTTTCGAACAGATATTGTGCCAGCCAGTCATAGCGCACCGTTCGGTTGTATCGCTCGACATACGCGTTCTGCTGAGGATTCCCTGGCTGGATGTAATCCAACAGTATCGTATGTTTATCAGCCCAAGCTTGCAACTTGTGACTTATGTATTCCGGGCCATTGTCACATCGAATAGCTTTGGGTTTGCCTCGCCACTCGATGATTTGATCCAGCGACCGAATTACTCGTTCAGACGGCAGAGAAAAATCAACGTCAATGGCAAGTCCTTCACGGTTGAAATCGTCGATCACATTAAAAAGACGAAAGTTACGGCCATTTTGAAGCTGATCGTGCATGAAATCCATTGACCAGGACTGGTTGATGGTAGCCGGTTGCGCCAATGGCTTGGGCTTCTCTCGGACAATCCTTTTCTTGGGCTTGATCCGCATATTCAACGCAAGTTCGCAATAAATCCGGTACACTCGTTTATGATTCCAGCCGTAGCCTTTGACGTTACGAAAATAAAGAAAGCACAAACCAAAGCCCCAGTTGCGTTGATTATGCGTCAACCGCACCAGCAAATCTGCGATCAGTCCGTTTTCGTCTGAAAGCTTCGGTTCATATCGGTAACAGGTTTGGCTGATGTCAAAAGCTTCGCACGATTGGCGGATATTCAGCTTTTCCCCTTTTACGGTTTCTTTGGCCATCTCTCGTCGCAGAGATGGCCTTACCACTTTTTTTCAAGAGCCTCTTTGACCACCTCATATTTCATCTGAGATTCGGCATACATCTTTTTCAACTGGCGGTTTTCCTTCTCCAGCTCTTTCATATGGGCCATCATGGAGGCGTCCATACCGC
>JAFLJW010000327.1 GCA_022712815.1 Pseudodesulfovibrio sp.
CTGAGCAGGGTATAGCTGACAATGAGCGGCATGACTTGCGGGATGACCGAAAAGGCCATGACCTGCGCCGGGCCTGCGCCGGACGCGCTGACTGCCTCGACTTGTCCCGGTTCTATCTGCTCGATGGCTTCGGAAAAAACCTTGCCGAGGACACCGAAGGTGTGAATTGCGAGGGCAAGTACACCTGCGTAAGGGCCAAGCCCGATGACGGCCACAAATATGAGTGCCATGACGAATTCATTGAATCCACGACAGAAATCCAGCATGCGCCGGGCCACGAACTGGCCGAACCAGCGGATCATTCTGTGGTGGAAACCGTCGCCTTGAACCATGAGTTCCAGCGTGTTGCTGGCTGCGAACATGGACATGGGAATGGCAACGACAAATGCCAGCAGAGTTCCCCATATTGCAATCGCAATCGTCTCGATGAGTGCTTCCAGATAGTCTTTGACATTGGACCACGAAGTCTCAGGCGGGAAATAGCCACCTTCTCGCTCGTCTGCTATGCGCGCATATTCTTCTTGAACCAAGGCATCTCGTTCGGTGGTATCAAGAGCGGCAATGCGCTGATCAGCGATAATCTGGGCTTCGCGCTGGATGGCGACCGTGTCCAGATCCTTGCCGGTTGCGATATATTCCGCCTTCACGTCCTGATAGGATTCTTCAAAGGCGATGATCTCCGGCAAGCGAGTTGCCTGCTCCATCGCCGCCTGTTTGTCCGATTTTGAAAGCTGCCTGCCAAAGAGGTATTCATATGCATTTTGTCGTTTGTCGTACAGTTTGAGCGGGTTGATATTTGTTGAAATGTACGAGGCCACAAGGACCGTGAAAATGATTGTCATCAGGGCCCCCAGGGCGACCTTCTGGGTGAAGGCCATTCTGGGAGTTACCTGATCTAATGTCAGATCGTGATTCATGATTACTTCTTGGCCAACTGTTTTTTCAGACGTTTCAGGTAGCGGATGATGTCGTAATCCCTGTCATTGGTATGGCGATAGCCACCGTTTTGCAGGATTTTCAATGCTTCGGGATCGTCGTTGATCTGCAAAAGAGCACCGGCGAATGCGGCTTTCAGGCTTGCTGGCAGAGCCTTGCGAGCGCACATGGGAGCACCGGGGATCAGGTCGGAACTTTCGAGGATGATGAAGTCATCAAGGGAAGCGGCACCTTTTTCAATCATGCGGTCAAGGTCGATGTTGTTGGTGGCTGCGACCTGAATGGAACCGTTCTTGACGGCCAGGATGGATGCGCCATGGGAGCCGGAGAAGCGGATTTCCTTGAAGTAGGTCTTGGGATCAACTTCCATGTCACGGGCAAAAAGCACGTTGGGGACGAGGAAGCCGGATGTGGAGTTGGGATCGGTGAAGGCAAAGGTTTTGCCTTTGGCCTGAGCCATGGTTTTGATACCGGAATCCTTGCGGGCGATGATGATACCTGTGTAACCGGGCTGCCCCTTCTTGTTCAGTTCCATGACAATGGCTTCGGCACCGGCTTTTTCAGCGGCTTCGGTGTAACTCTTGGGGCCAAAGTAGGCAAAGTCGATGTGATCGTTTGCCATGGCCGTGATGATGCCGTTGTAGTCTGATGCGGTGAAGATTTCGACTTTCAAACCGAGAACTTGTTCCAGTTTTTTGGCAATGGGACGAGCGCGTTTGGCGGAATCAGCAGCACCTTCCGTGGGAATGAAGCCGAGTTTGACTGTTGTGGGCCAGTCTTCCTGGCCCGCGTTGGCGAGCCCGGGCAGGGCAAAGGACAGCACAAGGACGGTCACCATGAGGGCTTTGATCATTTTTCCTGACATTGGAATCTCCTGTAATCTCTTTGGTTGTTATCGTTTCTATATTTATGCGGCAGAAAGCTCTTCCAGAGCCTCCTCCGCCTCAGCACCATATATGCGGGATACTGTTTCGCAATTTAAGTCGCGTGCCGTGCCGTCAAAGATAAGCTCGCCATCGGACATGCCGAGGATGCGTTTGCCGTACCGTTTGGCAAAATCAATATGATGCAGGTTGACCAGCACCGGGATGCCTTGTTCCTCATGAATCCGGGAAAGAATCTGCATGACTGTTTCCGAGCTTCGCGGGTCAAGGCTGGCAATGGGTTCGTCCGCCAGAAATACTTCCGGCTCCTGCGCCAGCGAACGTGCAATGGCCACGCGCTGTTGCTGCCCACCGGACAAGGCATCGGCCCGGCGGTAGGCGAGGTCGGCAATATCGACTTGTTTCAGACATTCAAAGGCAAATTCTTTTTCCCGTTTGCTGAACTGACGAAAAATGGACAGGCACCGTTTGGCGGGGCTGGAGTTGAAGCGCAGTCGTCCGACCAGTACGTTTTCGAGGACACTGAGCCGTCTTACGAGATTGAACTGCTGGAAGATCATGCCCACCCTGCGGCGGACCTGTTTCAACTTGCTTCCGTTTACAGTGGTGATGTCTTCTCCGAACAGGGAAAGCTCTCCGCTGGTCGGTCGTATAAGCCGGTTCAGGCCGCGAAGCATGGTTGATTTGCCCGCCCCGGACAGGCCGATGATCACGACAAAATCGTTCTCATTGACCGACAGGGAAACATCTTTCAAGGCAACTGTTCC
>JAFLJW010000437.1 GCA_022712815.1 Pseudodesulfovibrio sp.
CTGCAAATAATCCAACCGGTCAGTGGTCACCTTGAGATTTTTGAGAGATTCGTATGCCGGGTAGAATTCCGGGGCTTCAAAGACCTCCACCAAATGCCCGTCTTCCCTGAGGGCAGAGGTCACGTATCGTCCGATGGGAAGAGAGCCGCCATAGAGAGGCAAAACAACGAGTATTCGCAAAGTTTTCATACAATCATCCAAAAATTACAACAGGTTGTGGTTGAGTCATCCAGTCGCTTTCACGGTAAATCCGTTCTGCAAACAGATGCTCAAGGTCTGAAATTTTACCACCGTCTCCAGCCAGATATTGCCGGATGAATTCACGGAATCCGATTCGTTGTTCCATGTCTGCGTCATTCCCTGCAAAGGGTGTATACACTTGACCGAGGCGGTCGAAAGTTGAATCAAAACCGATGATTCCTTCAGGAGCATGGTCTGCTTTTCCAGTCACCAAAAACCGCTGAAATGTCGGATCAGCAAAACCTCCGAGGCATTTGAGGCCGTACTCACACGACTTTGTCTCAAGACATGGCAAACAATCTGTCACGGCCTGATAAACAGTGTGCCCTTCGCCGTAGGGACCGGTTTCAAAACACCATGCCGAAGACAGAAAAAAAGCTGTAACCGGGGTTCCGAGATGAGCTGCCAGATGCATGGTGCCGGTATCAGGAGTCAATAACATGTCGAGAGAATCAACTATCTCGACCAGTTGCGTCCAATCTGTCTTTCCGGCTAGATTACTGCTGTTTTTCTGAAGATTTGCAGGAAGTTGCTTGAGAATGGCCTGCCCTGCCGCCTGTTCAGCCTTGCCGCCCAGAAGCACTATTTTGTCAGTTTTGCTGGAGCTACCCAAAGTGGTGGTTATTTTTGCAAGGATATCAACGGGCAGAGAGCGACGTGACTCACGCCCGGCCAGAACCACACCTATTCCGCCACCTTTGGCTTGCGCTTTGGGATTGACCAATTCAGGCGCGATCATGTCCGGGCAGTATCCGGCCCAGAAATCAACGAGATTGATGGCTATTTTGCGAAAACTTGACCAGCGCATGGCCATTGACGGCCACAAACCGATTATTTCCTGCCCTTCATGCCAGCCATACCCTTGTACATTTTCCGAATCGAAAAGTGCTGCCAGCCTGAAATTCAGGCCGGAAAAATTGAGATTATAGACCGTGTCAAAATCAAAAGACTTGAGTTTTGCAAAGGCTTTCCGGTTATCCACCAGCATCGCGCGCATGGCCTCTGGACCGTTCAGGCCGGTGCCGTGAGCGGTTATGGGATGGATGACGACATCTGGATATACGAGGTGTGCCAATGGTTGCAGGGATTTGTCGATACAAAGATGGACCACTGCGCCTTCACGGGCGCACAGAGTCGCCAGAAGCCGCTTGGTCTGGATCAAATCCCCGAATCGGGCCAGTTGAATGACAAGATAGTTTTTCATATTGCTAACAGAGAGTGTCAAATTATCACCGTAATTCCAATGAATATTGCAAGAACCGGGCAATTTCCCGTTTTACATGCGTGCTGGCATTGGTTATCAAGGTCCATGCGATACTATCCGATTTTCGTGAACTTGGAAAAGAAGGCCTGCCTCGTGGTCGGCGCTGGCGAAGTGGGCAGGCGAAAAATCCAGTCTCTCATCGACTCCGGTGCCGGACATGTGACCATTATCGAAACACAACCGGCCGGTCCTGAGATGGATTCAATCAGTGATCTGGACAATGTCGATTTCAAGTGCCGGAAATTCAAGGACAATGATCTAGACAGCAAGTTCCTCGTTATTGCCTGTACATCCAGTGAAGAGGTCAACTGGCGGATCAGCAATCTGTGTGCTGAACGCGGTATTCTCTGCAATATCGTTGACCAGCCGGAAAAATGCAGTTTCATCGTCCCGGCCACGGTCAAGCGCGGAGACCTGACTGTCGCTATCTCCACCGCTGGACAGAGTCCGGCCATGGCAAAGCGTATCCGTAAGGAATTGCAGGAAAGTTTTGGTGACGAATACGCCGGATTGTTGACCCTCATGGGACGGATACGGCCACTCATGCTGGGACTGGGGCTTAACACCAAAGACAATACAGCCGTATTCAGGACACTGGTCAATTCAGAGCTTCTGACAGCAATCAAGGACCAAAAACTTGACGCTGCCACAGAAATACTTGAAGACTCTTTGCCCGACCCGTTGCACGCCAACATTACGGAGTTGCTTGATGGGATTATTTGAATCACTACATATTTTCATTATTTCGCTATATGCGCTGGGTACCGTACTTTTCCTTACCGGCCTGACCACCGGTAATGATAAGCTGAAGCGGGTAGCCATCTGGCTCGCTGTCATTGGATTCCTTTTTAATACCATTGACTTATCCCTTGTGCTTGCCCAGGACACAACCGCTCTCAATGCAGGAAAATTCTATTTCAATATTTTGGCATGGTGCGTACTGGCTGTATATTTCTTCCTTTGGTGGCGGCTCAGGCTTGAGTTTCTGGCCATCACCGCCCTTCCGCTTGCCCTGTTGCTTTTTGTCGCCTCAATGGCATTGGGTGGTATCAAAGTGGTCATGCCGCCCGAACTGACCGCCCTCTTCTTCGGTCTGCACATTGGTTCGCTCATCTTGACCTTAGGCGTACTGATGATGGCTTTTGGGGCAGCCATCGCCTTCATCTATTACAATCGAAAGCTCAAGACCAAGGAAGGCCTCTCCAGCATCGGCAAGGATGTCCCGTCGCTTGACAAGTTTGATACGGTCAACAGATGGGCCGTTGTCATTGGGTTCCCACTCTTTACTCTGGGAATATTTTCGACATTTTTCTGGTACTGGATCGCACCTGACAAGCATTTTACCTGGGACATCATGAAAATCGGTTCCCTGGCGGTCTGGTTTCTCTATGCGTTCCTCTTTCATCAACGAGTGGTTTTGGGATGGCGTGGCCGCAAGCCTGCAATCCTCGCCATCTGGGTTTTTGCCGGTATGTGCGTATCTCTCATCCACCACACGATTACATTCCGGGCGATGCCATGAACAAAAATATAATCCTCATAGGTCTCAACCACCGAACCGCAGGTGTCGAGATTCGTGAAAAATTCGCCCTGACAGACGTTGAGAACTTTGAAAAAGGTCTTGTGGCTCACTGTCCAATCTTCGAATGTATGGCGCTGTCCACCTGCAACCGGGTGGAAATCATAGCCGTTGTCAAAAGTGTCCCTGAACGTGAAGCCCTTGATTCCCTGATTCAATACTGGGCCGGCATCTGTAAAAGCTCGCCCGAATTGTTGATGGAGAATATTTACCAATACACGGGTCTGGAAGCCGTAGGCCACGTCTTTACCGTGGCATGCAGTCTTGATTCAATGGTTATGGGCGAACCGCAGATTCTCGGCCAGCTCAAGGATGCATACCGTCTGGCTGTTGAGAACGGCACAGCCAAAACCATCGTCAACCGGCTGTTGCACAAGTCTTTTTCCGTTGCCAAGCGTGTCAGGACTGAAACGGCCATCGCATCGAGCGCCGTGTCCATCAGCTTTTCTGCCGTGGAATTGGCAAAGAAGATTTTCGGCGACCTTCAAGGAACCAGAGCAATGCTCGTCGGTGCAGGTGAAATGGCCGAACTGGCAGCCACCCACCTTCTTCGCAATGGCGTCAAAGATATCATTATCGCCAACCGTACTCTTTCCCGCGCCGTGGAACTAGCGAAAAAAATGGATGGTGAACCCATTCAGATCGAGAGTATGCCAGACCGTTTGCATGAAGTGGACATAGTCATCAGTTCGACAGGTTCGCCAACGGCCGTGATCAAGGCCAAAGATGTGAAAAATGTCCTCAAAAAGCGCAAGAACAAGCCCATGTTTTTCATCGACATTGCTGTGCCACGTGACATCGACCCTGATGTCAACAGCCTGGACAACGTTTATCTCTATGATATTGATGACCTTAAAGAGGTTGTCGAAGAGAATATGGCCCAACGACAGGAAGAAGCTCTCAAGGCCAAGGCTGTGGTTGAGCTTGAGATCGAGACTTTTGGTCATTGGCTCAACTCGCTGGATCTTCAACCGACCATCGTCGATATGGTTGATAAAA
>JAFLJW010000085.1 GCA_022712815.1 Pseudodesulfovibrio sp.
TTAATGAAGCGAGGGATCTACTTAGCTGGGTCTCTCGTTTCATTCCACTTGGCAAAAGCCTGCTGGTGATGCTCTTGCCATTTGGGGTATTCTTGAAAGACTGATACGAGTTCCTGTTCATCAGCAAAGAAGACCGGGATAGCGTTTATTCGTAGGTCGGAAAATAAAGACTGAAGGAATCGCATAACCCCACATGTAATGAAGAAATTCTCGCTGCCCTCGAAGAGTTCATTGCCTATTCTGCCCAGAGTCTCCCAGCATGGAGGCTCTTCTCCTTTCATCCAACGATATATTTGTCGAGGATCAGTATCGTACTCACCATCGGTGGTCGGCACCAGAGCGGAAAAATCTGGTACTTTTGACACACCAACCCGTTCCATTATGGATAAGAAGAGTTCACGCATTGGACCAATGAATTTATCTCCATCATAATGGGGCAGGCCTTTATGAACCCACAAGCCATGCTCTGACCATCTTTGTTCAGAGTTTATCAAGGCAACCTCGCAAGCCGCCAAACAGTAAAGGGATGTTTTCAAAAAAACCTTGCCTGAGAGTGCGGGGATGACATTTTGTCCTTTCTCATTCTTCTTTCCAGCTCCATGGAACAGATAGGCATCGAAGAATTTCTTCGGTAGAATAGCGGAAGGCAATCCTGTTCTCTTAAATCCATTAAACCAATGAGAGTCACCTTGTTGTTTTGCTTTTCCAGCTTGAAAAATCCCTGCCTCAACTCGAGTAATTATCTCTGAAGCGTAATCGAATGATTCAGGGTAATTCTTTCTTGATCCCAATTTTAATCCCCGGAAAACGGCTTTCCAAGGCTGAAGAGAATCGGACAAAAATATCTCTCTAAATTCTTTTTCACACAATCCTGTTCGCTCACAGACATCTGAAATCATTCTATCAATCGTCTTTTTTTGAGGCTCGGTCTTACCAGCCATCACATTCCGACGCGTCCGTTCTGGCACTGAGGGGAATATGTCTGCAAAAAAAGACTTATACTCTTTTCGAAAGAGCATCTTTGCCAAAATTTCAGGAGTAATAAGCATATTGATCGCTATAGTTGTAAGTTCATAAGACGCTAGAACTTGTTAGGAAGTTGAAGCACCTTCCCCTGCTTCTTATCTTCCATCGCACCCATAATAATATCCTCAGCTACATTCGCTGCCTGTCGCAAGGCGTCATCCCGCAAGTGAGCATACCGCTGAGTCATTTGAGGGCTTTTATGAGTCAGAAGCTTCTGCAGGGTGTACATGTCCACCTTGCCGGAACTGGCCAGCATCGAGGCGTACACATGACGGAGGCCGTGGAGCGGACGGAAGCTCTCCGGCAATCCAGCCTTCTTCTTGATACGATTGATAGGCGTACGCACATCGGTCCGTTGATTTCCATTTTTACCAGGGAAGACGAAGGGGCTTTTCGTCCTCTCATGTGAATTAAACAGCTCCCTTGCCGCGCCAGTCATCGGAATCCGCTGAGAGACTCCACCCTTTGGGTCATCAAGCAGGATGAAATTACGTTCGAAATCAATGTGGTCCCACTTCAACCGAAACAATTCTCCCCTTCTCATTCCAGTGTATAGAACGAGCTTCATCATTCGGGCGACTTCAATATTTGAGTCTTCATCGATGGCCTTGAGGAGTGCCTTTAATTGATCGTTGGAAAGGTCTTCGGTCTTGATGTTATCCACTGGCGGAATCTCGATGCTAAGTTTGGCAGGATCAGGCATAGGGCACAGACCTTTTCGTACACCGAAATTGATCAGCCGTTTCAGAAGGGATAAGACGAGCTTGACCGTTTGAGGTGATTTATCCTTAAGCATTCTCAGGCGCAGGCGATCCACATCAAGAGTAATTATCTCTGCTGGTGTCTTCTTCCCGAATTCTGGTTCAATATAGAGCTTAAAACGACTCCGATCTGGGAGCCGCCCTTTGAAATTTGTTTTTTGGCGGTCATATTCGTCCCAGAGTTTCTTGAGAGTATACCGCCCTTCTCTCTCGCGGACCTCGGCTTGCTCTTGCTCCCTGCGTTCCTGATTCGTCCGCTTTTCGCCATCGACTTTCATACCTCGAAGTTTGGCTGCACGAGCAGGAGTCATGTCGTCTCTTTTTTGCCTTCCAGCCTTCTCTTCGACGAGTTTTCCGCCTTTTCGGTACAAGATATAGTAGATTTTTTCAGGTTTCCCCTTAATCTTATTAGCGGCCTCCGTGTAATAAACACCCGGATAGCCTGTCTTAAACCGTTTCTTGCTCGGCATCGTCCAACTCCATTTTACCCAACAAAGCACCCAACACTATACCCAACATAGGGGGTAAAAATAGGTGCAAAATGGTGATAAGTCAAGAAAGTGAAATTGTAGAAAAGCTAAGTAATTCAAAGTAGATGATAAACAATGATAAGCAATGAAAAAACTCATCATTGGTCTTCAAAACCAACGTTGGGCAGCGATGTCCTGGGCAGGTTCACTCCTGTACGTTTCCGCCATTGT